>CAZEAX010000010.1:0-27186 GCA_964510405.1 uncultured Streptomyces sp.
TGATGGAGTGGGCGGCCGCGATGAAGCTGATGATTTACTGCACCGTCGGCATCGCGTTGTTCGCGCCATGGGGAATCGCCGCCGCCGGCGATTGGCAGCTGTTGCCGGCGGCTACGATCGCGCTGGTTGCGAAGCTGCTGCTCGCCGGCGGCGGGCTTGCGGTGCTGGAAACCGTATCCGCCAAGATGCGAATATTCCGCGCGCCGGAGTTCCTCGGCATGGCGTTTCTGCTGGGCGTCCTGGGCATGCTGACGCACTTTCTGCTCGAGCGCTGACATGAACCTGCCCTTGTCCGCTCAATTGATCAACCTGATGGCGGCGCTGCTGCTGTTGATCGCGTTTGCGATGCTGTCGCAACGGCGCATCCTGTCCCTGATTTATCTGTTCGCGTGGCAGGGCGCGGTGTTGTCCGCGAACACGCTGATCGTTGCGTGGAGCACCGGCCAGCCGCATCTTTATTATTCGGCGCTGATCACGCTCGCGCTGAAGGTCATCGTCCTGCCGTGGCTCCTGCACCGGCTGATCGTGCGCCTCGACATCGAGCGGGACGTCGAGACGATGATCAATATCCCGATCACCATGCTGATCGGGATCGCGCTGGTGATTTTCGCCTTCAATCTCGCGCTGCCGATTGCGCAATGGGCGCAGACGATCACGCGCAGCACGCTCGGTATCGCGATCGCCAGCGTGCTGCTGTCGTTCCTGATGATGATCACGCGCCGCAAGGCCGTGCCGCAGGTGATCGGGTTCCTCGCGATGGAGAACGGGTTGTTCTTCGCCGCCACCAGCACGACCTACGGCATGCCGATGGTGGTCGAACTCGGCATCGCGCTCGACGTGCTGGTCGGCACTTTCATTTTCGGCATTTTCTTTTTCCAGATCCGCGAAACGTTCGACAGCCTCGACATCAGCAATCTGGAAAAGCTGAAAGAGGACTGACCGCGCAATGGAAATCCTGCTCGTCCTCGCATTCCCGCTCGCCGGCGGTATCGGCCTGGCGCTGTTCGGGCACCGCCGTTACGCCGCCGAATTGAACTCGCTGTTCAGTTTCCTGACGCTTGCCGCCGCGGCAAGGCTGGCGGTGCAGGTGGTCGACCGCGGTTCGTTCGTGGCCTGGGACGAGCTCTTCTTCGTCGATCCGTTCAACGTCTTTCTGGTCGCCTTGACGGCATTCGTCAGTTTCACGACCACCTTGTTCAGCCGCCCGTACATGCGCAACGAGCAGGCAAAGGGCAAGCTGTCGCCCAACATGATGCGGCTTTATCACAGCATGTACCAGGTGTTTTGCTTCACGATGCTGCTGGCGCTGCTGACCAACAACATCGGGATCCTGTGGGTGGCGATGGAAGCCGCGACGCTCGCCACCGTGCTGCTGGTGAGCCTCTATCGCACGCCGGCAAGCCTGGAGGCCGCGTGGAAGTACTTCATCTTGTGCGGCGTCGGCATCGCGCAGGCGCTGTTCGGCACGATACTGGTGTATTTTGCGGCGGAGCGCGTGCTCGGCAGCGGCGGCACGGCGCTCTTGTGGACGCACCTTTACGGCGTCAAGGACCAGCTGGAGCCGACCGTGCTCGGACTCGCCTTTGTCTTTCTGCTCGTGGGCTACGGCACCAAGGTCGGTCTTGCGCCGTTGCACAACTGGCTGCCCGACGCGCACGCGGAAGGTCCGACGCCGATCTCGGCGGTGCTGTCGGGACTGTTGCTCAACGTCGCGCTGTACGCAGTCGTGCGCAGCAAGGCGCTGGTCGACGGCGCGCTCGGCACGCCGCTGGCCGGGAATCTGATGATGGGATTCGGCTTGTTGTCCGTCGTCGTGGCGGCGTTTTTCCTGTCGCGGCAGAAGGACGTCAAGCGCCTTTTCGCCTATTCGTCGATCGAGCACATGGGATTGACGACATTCGCTTTCGGCATGGGCGGTCCGGTCGCGACGTTCGCGGCGATGCTGCACATGACCGTACATTCGCTGACGAAGTCGGCGATTTTTTTCGTGGTCGGCCACGCGGTGCAGAAAACCGGCACCCAGCAGATCGATGAAATCCGCGGCCTCAACATCACCAATCCGACCATCGGCTGGGGACTCATGCTGGGCACCATCGCCATCCTGGGCATGCCGCCGTTCGGCGTCTTCGCGAGCGAATTCATGATACTGACCACCGCCATGCGCGATCATCCGTGGGCGACGCCGTTTTTGCTGGTGGCGCTCGGTGTCGCGTTCGCCGCGGTGTTCAGCAAGACGCAGGGCATGGTGTTCGGCGACACGACCGCGCAACGCCTGCCGCATTCGCCGGCGCTGGTGCCGGTGTTTGTCCACCTCGCGCTGGTGCTGATGCTCGGTCTTTATATACCGCCGTACCTTGCCGCGTGGTACCGCCAGGCCACGCAACTCTTCGGATGACGCTCGACAACTACAATCTCGAATTTGCGCGCATGCCCGGCGCAATGCCCGCGTATCGTGCCGACGTCAACGCGATCGAGTGGGTTGCCGCCTGCCGTCACGCGCGCGAAGAGGGTGGCGGTCTGGTCGCGCTGTGGGGCAGCGAACGCGCGGCAGGATTCGCGGCGCATGCGGCGCTCGCGACCGGCAGCGGGCTGGTGATCGTCACGATGCCGCTCGCGAAGGAACGGCCGGAGTATCCGGGCATCGAGGAAATCTTTCCCGCGGCCAACCGCATGCAGCGCGCCGCCTTCGATCTTATCGGCATCCTGGCACAGGGCAGTGCGGACCGCCGCCCGTGGCTTCGCCATGCGGCGTGGTCCGCAAACGCTTTTCCGCTGCGCAGCGACTTCAATGCGGTACGCGACCATGAAACGGGCGTAGACCGCTATGCATTCGTGCCCGTCGCCGGCGACGGCGTGCACGAGATCCCGGTCGGTCCGGTGCACGCGGGTACGATAGAGCCCGGCCATTTCCGCTTCAGCATCATCGGCGAGCGCGTGCTGCGGCTCGAGGAACGGCTGGGCTACAAGCACAAGGGCATCGAAAAGCGCTTTGCGGGCATGACACTGGTGGACGGCGCGCGGCTTGCCGCGCGCGTGAGCGGCGATTCGACCGCGGCCTACGGCTGGGCATATGCAATGGCGGTGGAGGGGCTGTGCCGCATCGCGCTGCCGGCGCGCGCATTGTGGCTGCGCGCTTTGCTGCTCGAGCGCGAGCGCATTGCCAATCATCTGGGCGACCTGGGTTTCATCGGCAACGACGCGGGGCTTTCGTTCGGCCTTGCGCAGTTTTCGCTGCTCAAGGAGAACATGCTGCGCCTCAACGCCGCGCTCTTCGGCCATCGCTATCTGATGGACGCGATAGTGCCGGGCGGTGTTGCGTGCGACATCGCGCAGGGCGGGATGGCACAGATGCTCGTCGAGGCCGACGAGATCGAGAAAACCGTCACGCTCCTGAAAAGCATATACGACGAGCATTCCGGCTTGCAGGACCGCCTGCTCGATTGCGGCACCGTGGCGCCGCCGCTGGCCGCGCAACTCGGCTTGCGCGGGCTCGCGGGACGCGCGAGCGGCCAGGCGTTCGACCTGCGCGTGCAGTTTCCGCCTGAACCCTACGACCGGCTGGACGTGCGCATGGCAAAATCGCAGGCGGGGGACGTTGCGGCGCGTGTCGCCGTGCGCTTCGAGGAAGTGTTCGAGTCGCTGCGCCTGATGTGCAAAATCATCGAGTCCATGCCGTCGGGCGGCGTGCGCGCCACGCCCGGCGTCATTCCGCCGAATGCGTCCGGCGTCGGCTGGGTCGAGGGCTGGCGCGGCGACGTGCTGGTCGCGATCGATACGGGCGCTGACGGGCGCATTGCACGCTGCCACGCGCACGACCCGTCGTGGCAGAACTGGCCGTTGATCGAGCACGCCGTGATCAATAACATCGTGCCGGATTTCCCGCTGATAAACAAATCGTTCAACCTCAGCTACAGCGGGCAGGATTTATAAATGTTAAGGCTGCTCAAACAGATCGCGATTACCGGAATCAAGACCGAGGCCGCGCCCGCCGTTGACGAGGCGCTGCGCACGACGAGCGAGCGCCTGCGCGCCGACATCCTCGAATATTTCGGCGGCGCGCTGACGATACGCCACGTCGACGCCGGCTCGTGCAACGGCTGCGAGCTCGAAATCAATTCGCTCAACAATCCGTACTACAATCTCGAAGGCCTCGGCATCAAGTTCGTCGCGAGCCCGCGCCACGCCGACATGCTGCTCGTGACGGGCCCGGTGTCGCGCCACATGGAAGTCGCGTTAAAGCGGACTTACGATGCAACGCCGGAACCGAAACTTGTGGTCGCGCTCGGCGACTGCGGCTGCACCGGCGGCATCTTCGGCGAAAGCTACGCGAGCCGCGGCCGCGTGTCGAACGTGATCCCGGTAGATGTCGCGGTGTCCGGGTGCCCGCCGACGCCGTTTGCGATAATGCAGGGGATACTGACCGCGATCGCCGCTAAAAAAACCTGAACCGCCGAGGATTCTTTTGAATAACGATACCGACAAATCCAGCCGCAAGACGCAGATCGACGGGGTGCTGCTCAAGCTGCCGGGCGTGAGTGCCAGAAAAATCAACAACCTCGACGCCTACTTTGTCAGCGACAAGATGTTCGCCTGCATCAGCGGCGACGGCGTCGGCTTGCGCCTGCCCGCCGCCACCGCGACGGAATTGCAGTTCTCGCGCGACAACGTGGTGCCGTTTTCGCCGGGCGGCATGGCCAGCACGCGCGAATGGATCCAGATCAACCGCGCCGACGCCGCCGAATATTCAAAGGATCTCGACTTGTTCAAAACGTCGCTCGAGTTCGTGAAGGGCGGCCGGTCGCGCTAGTTCGATCCGCCCGTCAGATCAGGGTTGCTTCAGGCGACGCGGTACTTCCTGATCATCTTCTGGTCGAGCACGATGCCGAGCCCCGGCGCATCCTCGATGGTAGCGATGCCGTTCTTGATGGCGGGGCGGTTCAACCACATCTTCTGCCAGATCGGATCGCGGTCGGGGTCGGCGAAACATTCGAGGTACGTGCCATGCGGCACCGCGCTCAGGAGATGCTGCGCGACCTGCGCTTCTTCGTGATGCGCCATGCGCACACTCGCGGCATGGCATAGCGCCGCGGCGCGCCGCCAGTCGGTGATGCCGCCGCCTTCGGATACGTCGTAGTTGACGAAGTCCACCGCGCCCGAGTCGAGCAACCGGCGCACGCCGGTGCTCGTGATTTCGCTCTGGCCGGCGTTGACGGGAATGCGCGTCGATTTCCGTACGCGCGCCATCAGCGATGCGTCATCGTGCCAGTGGCACGGCTCTTCGAACCACGTGATGTTGAGCGGCTCGATCAGGCGTGAGAACGTGATCGCGTCCTGCACGTTCCATCCGCGGTTTGCGTCAACGACGATAATGAAGTCGTCGCCCGCTGCTTTGCGCGCGGCCTGCACGCGCTTGAAGTCCTGTTCGGGCGTTAAGCCGCCGACCTTGAATTTGCAGCCGGCCATGCCCGCCTTGCGGTAGCTTTCGACCTCGCGGCCGTAGTCGGAGAGTTTTTTGCCGTCGACGTAATAACCGCCGATCGAAATGATCGGCAATTGGTTGCGATAGCCGCCGAGCAGTTGGCGGACGCTGCGCCCGAGCGCCTTGCCGATCAGGTCCCAGATCGCGCAATCGACGCACGCGATCGCTTCGAGCAAATTCTTGCGGTCGCCTTGCGCGTTGGTCAGTGCAAACATTTTTTCCCAGATGCGCTCGATCGCGAAAATATCTTCGCCTTTGACCAGCGGTGCCAGCATTTTTTTGATCATGCCCACGATCTCGGCGCCGTGCGCGCGGTTGTCGCCGTTGTACACCTCGCTCACGAGGCCGCCCGCGTGGATGCGCGTGATCACCGCGCAGCGCTTCTTAACGTGGTACGTGCTGCCGCCGAAGTCCTTCTTCAGCGGAATGGAAATGCCGATCGCTTCTATTTTTTCGATGCGCATTTTGAAATTCCGTGGGGAATGGTGATTCGGTGATTAAGTGATTGAATCGCACAGGCGCTCAATCACCTAATCGCTATTCGCTAATTACTTCACTTTCATGCCCGGCTGCGCGCCGGCATCCGGCGACAGCAGGAAAATTCCCGGCACCTCGCCCGACGCGGCGAGCACCATGCCTTCCGACATGCCGAACTTCATCTTGCGCGGCGCGAGATTGGCGACGACCACGGTCAACCTGCCGACGAGCGTCGCGGGATCGTAGGCGGACTTGATGCCGGCGAACACCTGGCGCGTGCCGAGCGCGCCGACGTCGAGCGTCAGCTTCAGCAGCTTGTCGGCGCCTTCGACGTGCTCGGCCATCTTTATTTTGGCGACCCGCAAATCTATTTTTGCAAAATCGTCGATCGTAATTTGCGGGGAGCCACTGACTTCACCCTCTCCCTTCGAGGGAGAGGGTTGGGGTGAGGGTGCAGTCACACCTGATTTTGCCGGCGTCGCGGGATGCGGTGTCGAAGTCGTCACTTTGGGCGTTTCCTTTTCGATTTCGAACAGCGCGTCGAGCTGCTTTTCTTCGACGCGGGTCATGAGGTGCTTGTAGTCGTTGATGTGATGGCCGTCGGGAAGCAGGGTGCTGGCATCGCTCCACTGTAACGGGTCGATGTTGAGAAACTTTTCGACATTTTCCGCTAATTGCGGCAATACCGGCTTCAAATAGAGCGTGAGTAGCCTGAACGCATTGATCGCCTGCGAACAAATCCAGTGCAGGTTTTGTTCCTGTGCCGGATTTTTTGCAATTTCCCACGGTTTTGCATCGTTCACAAATTGGTTTACTTGATCTGCTAACGACATGACCATACGAATCGCAAAGCCGAATTCACGCGCATCGTAAGCTTCACGAATCTGACTAGCGTGTTGTTGCAGGCTATCGACACAGGGAACAGTTGTTCCGCCGCTAAGTTTGCCGGCGAACCGCTTGAGGAACCCTGCGCAGCGGCTCGCAATGTTTATATATTTCCCAACCAGATCGCTATTCACCCGCGCCATGAAGTCGTCGGGATTGAAGTCGATGTCCTCGACGCTCGCATTCAACTTGGCTGCGATGTAATAGCGCAGCCATTCTGGATTCATGCCGACTTCGAGATAGCGCAGCGGGCTCAGACCGGTGCCGCGGCTCTTGGACATTTTTTCGCCGGACGCGGTGTTTATAAAGCCGTGCACAAAGATGTTGTCGGGCACTTTGTAGCCGGCGAACTTGAGCATCGCGGGCCAGAAGAGCGTGTGGAAGTAGATGATATCCTTGCCGATGAAGTGCACCTGCTCGGAATCCGGGTCAGCCAGGAACTTCGCGAAGTCGATGCCTTTTTTCGCACAATAGTTCTTGAAACTCGCCAGATAGCCGATCGGCGCATCCAGCCAGACGTAGAAATATTTGCCCGGCGCGTCGGGTATCGGAATGCCGAAGTAGGGCTCGTCGCGCGAGATGTCCCAGTCGGCCAGCGCTTTGTCGCCTTCGCCGTCGAGCCATTCCCGCGCCTTGTTGGCGACCTGCGGTTGCAGCCGGCCCGGTTGATCGAGCCACAATCGGATGAAGTCGACGCACTTCCGGTCGGATAATTTAAAGAAGTAGTGATCGGACGTTTTCAGTACCGGCGCGGCGCCCGACAATGTCGAGTAGGGATTTTTGAGGTCGGTCGGGGTATAGACCGAACCGCAGACTTCGCACGCATCGCCGTACTGATCTTTCGCGCCGCACTTCGGGCATTCGCCTTTGATGTAGCGGTCGGCGAGGAACATGTTCTTGACCGGGTCGTAGAACTGCTCGACCGGCTTCGAATAAGTGAGGCCGGCCGCTCTCAGCTTGCGGTAGATGTCCTGCGACAGCTCGGTGTTTTCCGGCGAGTGCGTCGAATGCCAGTTATCGAAGGCGATATGGAAACCGTCGAGGTACTTTTTGCGCTCGGCGCCGATCCGGGACACGAGCTGCTCAGGCGGGATTCCCTCAGCCTCGGCCCTCAGCGTGATCGCCGCGCCGTGCGCGTCGTCGGCGCAGACGAAATGCACCTCATTGCCTTGCATACGCTGAAACCGTACCCAGATATCGGCCTGGATGTACTCCATGATATGGCCGATGTGAAACGACCCGTTGGCGTACGGGAGGGCGGTCGTGGCGAAGATTTTGCGGGTCATGACTTGGGTAAGCGAGTTGAGCCTTGGATTGTAACAAACCCCTGACGTTCAAATGGTTTCGCCCTTATAAAGGGTGGGCTTTCCCCGTGCAATTGCTTTAAAATCCCGCCCTCACTGCTCATAGACCCGGGACCACCCCATGGCAATTACCGAACAGCAAATCAAGTCGGCGCTCCAGGAACTGACCGATCCCAATACCGGCAAGGATTACGTCACCGGCAAGGAAGCGAAGAACATCAAGATCGACGGCGCCGACGTGTCGCTCGACATCCTGCTGGGTTATCCGGCCAAGACCCAGATCGAGTCGATCCGCAAGCAGGTCATTGCGAAGCTCAAAGCCATCCCCGGCATCGGCAACGTCAGCGCCAACGTCACGATGAAAATCGTCTCGCACGCGGTCCAGCGCGGGGTCAAATTAATACCCGGCGTGAAGAACATCATCGCGGTGGCGTCGGGCAAGGGCGGCGTCGGCAAGAGCACGACCGCCGTCAACTTGGCACTGGCGCTGGCTTCCGAAGGCGTCAGCGTCGGCATGCTGGACGCGGACATTTACGGGCCGTCGCAGCCGACCATGCTGGGCATCACCGGCCGCCCGGAATCCAAGGACGGCAAGCGGCTGGAGCCGATGGAAGGCCACGGCATCCAGGCGATGTCGATCGGTTTTCTGATCGACGTCGAGACGCCGATGGTGTGGCGCGGCCCGATGGTGACCCAGGCGCTCGAGCAGTTGCTGAACGAAACCAACTGGCGCGACGTCGATTACCTCGTGGTCGACCTGCCGCCCGGCACCGGCGATATTCAATTGACGCTCGCCCAACGGGTGCCGGTCACGGGCGCCGTGATCGTGACCACGCCGCAGGACATCGCGCTGATGGACGCCCGCAAAGGCCTCAAGATGTTCGAGAAGGTCAATATCCCGATCCTGGGCGTCGTGGAGAACATGAGCCTGCACATCTGCTCGAAGTGCGGCCACGAGGAGAATATTTTCGGCAGCGGCGGCGGCGACCGCATGAGCAAGGACTACGGCATCGACCTCCTGGGCTCGCTGCCGCTCGACATCAAAATCCGCGAGCAGGCGGATTCGGGCAAGCCCACGGTGGTCGCCGATCCCGACGGCCGGGTGGCGGAGATCTACCGCGAGATCGCGCGCAAGGTCGCCATCAAGATCGCCGAGAAGCAGCAGGACCACTCGGCGGCTTTCCCCAAGATCGTCGTCCAAAATACCTGACCGGAAAAACGTGGGATCAGGGAGTGCGCCGGCGGCGCTTTCCCTGCTATCCTTACGCCTCGTTCAATTCTCGCTTCCCGATTCCGCTCTATGAGCATCAAATCCGACCGCTGGATACGCCGCATGGCGCAGGAACACGCCATGATTACGCCGTTCGAGCCCAACCAGGTCAAGCAGGTCAACGGCCAGCGCATCGTGTCCTACGGCACGTCGAGCTACGGCTACGACATCCGCTGCTCCAACGAATTCAAGCTCTTTACCAACATCAACAGTACGATCGTCGACCCCAAGAATTTCGACGACAAATCGTTCGTCGACATCAAGGCGGACTCGTGCGTGATCCCGCCGAATTCGTTCGCGCTCGCGCGCACGGTCGAGTTTTTCCGCATTCCGCGCAACGTGCTGACGATCTGCCTCGGCAAGTCGACCTACGCGCGCTGCGGCATCATCGTCAACGTGACGCCGTTCGAGCCCGAGTGGGAGGGCTACGTCACGCTGGAATTCTCGAATACCACGCCGCTGCCCGCCAAGATTTACGCGAACGAAGGCGTCGCCCAGGTGGTGTTCTTCGAGTGCGATCCCGACGACGTCTGCGAGACCTCGTACAAAGACCGCGGCGGCAAGTACCAGGGGCAGCAGGGCGTGACGCTGCCCAAAATCTAGCGCGCGTGAACACGCAGCGATTTCAGGAATCCCCTCACCCCCGCCCTCTCCCCACTGACGTGGGGCGAGGGAGTTTTCTTGAGTCTGCGATCAAAGCCAACCTTGCTATTGCCGTCACGCTAAGGAGTCCGGCATGAAATTCCATTTTCCGGTGATCGTCATCGACGAGGATTTCCGCTCGGAGAACGCGAGCGGACTCGGCATCCGCGCGCTGGCCAAGGCGATCGAAGACGAAGGCATCGAGGTCATCGGTGTCACGACCTACAACGATCTGTCGCAGTTCGCGCAGCAGCAGTCGCGCGCGTCGGCGTTCATCCTGTCGATCGACGACGAGGAGTTCACGCCGGGGCCCGAAATCGACCAGGCGGTGTTGAACCTGCGCGCGTTCATCGAGGAAATCCGCTTCCGCAATTCGGAAATCCCGATTTACCTGTACGGCGAAACGAAAACGTCGCGGCACATTCCCAACGACATCCTGCGCGAACTGCACGGCTTCATTCACATGTTCGAGGACACGCCGGAATTCGTGGCGCGCCATATCATCCGCGAGACGCGCAGCTATCTCGACGGGCTGGCACCGCCGTTTTTCCGCGCGCTCACCAACTACGCGCAGGACGGATCGTATTCATGGCATTGCCCCGGGCATTCCGGGGGCGTCGCGTTCCTGAAGAGCCCGGTCGGCCAGATGTTCCACCAGTTCTTCGGCGAGAACATGCTGCGTGCCGACGTGTGCAACGCGGTCGACGAACTGGGGCAGTTGCTCGACCACTCCGGCCCGGTGGCGGCGTCCGAGCGCAATGCGGCGCGGATCTTCAATTGCGATCACCTGTATTTCGTCACCAACGGCACTTCGACTTCCAACAAGATGGTGTGGCATTCGACGGTGGCGCCCGGCGACGTCGTCATCGTAGACCGCAATTGCCACGTGTCGATACTGCACGCGATTACGATGACCGGCGCGGTGCCGGTGTTTCTGATGCCGACGCGCAATCACTTCGGCATCATCGGGCCGATACCGCTCGAGGAATTCCGCTGGGAAAACATCGAGAAAAAGATCAAGGCGAATCCGTTCGCACGCGAGGTGGGCGCCAAGCCGCGCGTGCTGACGCTGACGCAAAGCACCTACGACGGCATCGTCTATAACGTCGACACGATCAAGGAAATGCTCGACGGCAAGGTCGATACCCTGCATTTCGACGAAGCGTGGCTGCCGCACGCGACGTTCCACGATTATTACCGCGGCATGCACGCGATCGGCCAGAACCGGCCGCGCTGCAAGGAGTCGGTGATTTTCTCGACGCAGTCGACGCACAAGATGCTGGCGGGCCTGTCGCAGGCCTCGCAAATCCTGGTGCAGGACAGCGACACGCGCAAGCTCGACCGGCACAGCTTCAACGAGGCGTACCTGATGCATACATCGACCTCGCCGCAGTACGCGATCATCGCCTCGTGCGACGTTGCAGCGGCGATGATGGAGCCTCCGGGTGGCAACGCGCTGGTGGAGGAATCGATACTCGAAGCCATCGATTTCCGCCGCGCGATGCGCAAAATCGACGCGGAGTTCGGCAAGGACTGGTGGTTCAAGGTGTGGGGGCCCGAGCAGTTGGTCGACGAGGGCATCGGCGACCGCGACGCGTGGATGCTGACTGCCAACGACCGCTGGCACGGTTTCGGGGATCTCGCGCCCGGTTTCAACATGCTCGATCCGATCAAGGCGACCGTCATCACGCCGGGCCTCGACGTGTCCGGCGCGTTCTCGAATCCCGGGATGCCCGCGGCGGTCGTGACCAAATATCTTGCCGAACACGGCATCATCGTCGAGAAGACGGGCCTGTATTCGTTTTTCATCATGTTTACGATCGGCATCACCAAGGGCCGCTGGAATTCGCTGGTCACGGAGCTGCAGCAATTCAAGGACGATTACGACAACAACCGGCCGCTGTGGCGCATCCTGCCCGAGTTCGTCGGCAAGTATCCGCAGTACGAGAAGGTCGGTCTGCGCGACCTGTGCACGCAGATTCACGGTGTCTACAAGGCGAACGACATCGCCCGGCTGACTACCGAAATGTATTTGTCCAACATGGAACCGGCCATGCGGCCCGCCGACGCGTGGGCGCGGCTTGCGCACCGCGAGATCGACCGCGTCGAAATCGACCAGCTCGAAGGCCGCATTACCAGCGTCCTTTTAACGCCGTATCCGCCGGGCATTCCGCTGCTGATTCCGGGCGAGCGCTTCAACTCGACGATCGTGCGCTACCTCAAGTTCGCAAAATCGTTCAACCAGAAGTTTCCGGGCTTCGATACGGACATTCACGGTCTCGTCGCGGACGAGACGAGCCGGCGGTCGAGGTATTACGTGGACTGCGTGTCGTTGAAGGCAGAGGGCGGTTAGCCGGGCCGGACCTTATTTCCGGATCTTCTTGTTCTTCTCCATCCAATCCTTGACGTAGCCCTCGGCTTCCCTGATCTGGTCGCCGGACATTTCCGCCGCGACTTTTTTCATGGTATCGGGCGCGGTGTCGTCGCCCAGTTGTGCGGCGATGCCGAGCCACTGATAGGCGAGGACGAGATTCTTCTCGACGCCTTTGCCGTCCCAGTACATGCTGCCGAGATCGGCCTGTGCCTGGACGTGGCCGCGCGCGGCGGCTTCTTTGCGCAGGCGGGCGGATTCTGCGAGGTTTTGCGGGATTCCCTCGCCGCGGAAATAAATCGTGCTCAAGCTGTACTGCGCGCCGGGATCGCGCTGCGCCGCAGCCAGGTTCAGCCACTTGAGTGCTAGCGTCATGTTTTTCTCGACGCCATAACCGCGCGCATACATGAGGCCCAGGGAGGTCTGCGCGCGCACGTCGCCCTGCTTGGCGAGCTTTTCGTACCAGAACGCGGCTTGCTTGAAATCCTGCTCGACGCCTTTGCCGAGGTAATAAGTCTCGGCCATCTGGCGGGTCGCTGTTTTGTCGCCGGCTTCGGCGCGCACTTTGAGATCCCTGAGTGCGGTATCGTCCTGCGCGCAGGCGGCGCCGGTCGCGAGCGCGAGGACAGCGACGGCGACGATAGTACGAAAGCGCATGATACGAAAGCGCATGAGAGTCACCCTGGGTTGCGATCGTATACGGTCAGCCGGTAGCCGTAGGGATTTTTGTCATCCGCCGCGTGTCGGGTTGCGGCGCCCGCGCGCCACCGCTGCAGATCGAATTCCGGCATGTAAGTGTCGCCTTCGACTTCGGCGTCGACTTCGGTGAGATAAATGCGGTCGGCGCGCGGCAGCGCGGCTGCGTACAACTGAGCGCCGCCGATCACGAAGATCTCCCGGTCATTGCCGCATGCTGCAATCGCATCCTCGAGCGAAGAAGCGACGATTGCGCCCGGAACGTGATAGCCGTGCTGTCGCGTCACGACGACCGTCGTGCGGCCCGGCAGGATGCGCCCGATCGACTCCCAGGTGTTGCGGCCCATGATGATGTGATGTCCCATCGTGATCGTCTTGAACATTTTGAGCTCGCCGGGCAGATGCCAGGGAATCGACCCGTTCGCGCCGATCACGCGATTCTTCGCCATCGCAACGATAAGCGAGATCACACTGCGACGGGCGCTTTGATCGCGGGATGCGGATCGTAGTTCTCGAGCGTGAAGTCCTCGTACTTGAAATCGAAGAGGTTCTTCACGGTGGGATTGAGCCGCAGCGTCGGTAGCTTGCGCGGCTGGCGCGAGAGCTGTTCGCGCGCCTGCTCGAGATGGTTCATGTACAGATGAGTGTCGCCGAACGTATGCACGAAATCGCCGAGTTTCAGGCCGCACACCTGCGCGATCATCATCGTCAGCGCCGCGTACGACGCGATGTTGAACGGCACGCCGAGGAAAATGTCCGCGCTGCGCTGGTAGAGCTGGCACGAGAGTTTCCCGTCGGCCACGTAGAACTGGAAAAACGCGTGGCACGGCATCAGCGCCATCCTGTCGAGATCGGCGACGTTCCATGCCGAAACGATCATGCGGCGCGAGTCGGGATTCTTGCGGATCTGCTCGAGCACCTGGCTGATCTGGTCGATGTGGCGGCCGTCGGGCGCCGGCCACGAGCGCCACTGGTAGCCGTAGACCGGGCCCAGGTTGCCCTGCGCATCGGCCCATTCGTCCCAGATGCTGACGCCGTTGTCCTTCAGGTACTTGATGTTGGTCTCGCCCTTCAGGAACCACAGGAGTTCGTGAAGTATCGACTTGAGATGGACTTTCTTGGTGGTGAGCAGCGGAAATCCCGCGTTGAGATCGAAGCGCAATTGGGCGCCGAAGACGGAGAGCGTGCCGGTGCCGGTGCGGTCGCTCTTCTTGGTGCCGTTCGCTAACACGTGCTGCATCAGGTCGAGATAGTTGCGCATTGTGGCTCGTGATGGACGATGAAATTAACCGGTTCGGGGCTCGCCGAATTTTAATCGATATTGTCGCGGTACGGCTTTTTCAGAATCCAGTTGACGATCGCTTCGACGGCTTCCTTTTCCTTGCCGAGATAGCCGTGCGCGCTCAAGGCTTCACACGGGTCGGACATCGCCGGCAGCCCGCCTTTGACGGTAACAAGCGGATAGTGGCGGGATTCGGCGAGTTTCTGCGCTTCGCGATAAGGCGTGACGGAGCAGCTGTCGTCGACATGGTGTACGAGCAGCACCGGCACGCCGAGCTTGCCGTAGTCGAAGTTGCTCAGGCCGGGACCGGACCGCGCCGCGAGATATAGGGTCGACGTCAGGACCACGCCGCCGACGCTGCCGCCGAGCGCGGCTCCCGTTGCTGCGGCGGAAATAGTGCCGCGGCTAGTGCCCACGAGGAATACCGGAGTGTCGGGGTAGCGTTTTTTCAGTTCGGCAACCACCGCCGTAATGTCGGCTGCGTGCTTCTCGCCCAGGCGGAAACGATCGTCCATGCCGCGCGACTCGTCGGAGGGCGCATCCATGACTGCCACGGCCACGCCGCCGTCGACAAACGATAGCCGCGAGCGCACCAGGAAATTGCCGCCGCCGAATTTGATTTCGCCGTTTTCCGTGCGCAGCCGGATGTTGCCGTTGCCGCCGGGGAAGAGAACGGCAGCTGCAGCGGGTTTGTTCTGCGCGGGCGCGGCCAGGAGGAACGATTGCGTGACGCCATCGCGCGTGGGCAGCGTTACAATTTCCTCGCCGTGCGCAATGGCGACCATCCAGACCAATAACGCCATCACATAGACGGTTTTGAGCGGTGTAATCACTATAGTGATGCTCCACATGTCTTTGTCATTAAATTGGGTTTAACATGTGTTGTTGCATGGGCGATATTGTAGCGATTTCATACGCAAGCATCTGCAATTTGGTCACAATTGTCAATGAAGGAGGGCCGGATGACCAATCCGAGTTTCCGCAGCGGCCAAGGCGCGGGCAATCTACGCAATATTATTTGCCGAATGCTCGTTGCCGGCGTGTGCGTGTCGGGGTTGGTCTTGAGTTCCTCGTCGCTGGCGGCATTAGCCACGGGCGCTTCAAGCGCCGCATCTGTACCCCCGCGCACGATCAACGACATCACCGCGCTGCTCGATCAGTACAAGCCCGATCCCAAAAAGGTTCAGGAACTGAAAGATCAACTTGCGGCGGAACCCCCTCAAACCGAAGACAAGCTTCAACTCGCGCGCTTCTACTGGACGCGTGCGCGCATAGAGCGTGAGACAGGACTTGCCGATCGCTCAGTTGTGGATTTTCGTCTCGCGTTGCAGATGTGGCCGAAGCAAGGTCGCGAACGAAATCGAATTATGGACGAACTGGGGTGGGCAGAAGACACTGTTGGGAATACCCGCGATGCCCTCGAAAGTTTTCGGCAACTCACAGCGGTGAAAGAGGGTGATTGGCAGTACATTGGGCGCAGTCATCTGGTTTGGTTACTGGTTGGCACGGGGGATCTGACATTAGCTCGCGAAGAATTCAGGCGATCGGAAACCCAATATTCGTCATTGCGCTCACATAATCTAGCGCCGCAATATTGGCAAACATCGTGGGCGGCCGATCTCGAGCGGGCGCGAGGGCTGATCTTGATGGCAGAGGGAAAAACGGACGACGCCCTCGTTGCTTTCCGCAAAGGATTGGTGGCGCTTTCAGTTCGCGTTGAACAATTCGATGAATTGCAACAATCTGGAAACACTGGGTCACGAGACGCTTTCGAACAAGCTCGTGATAATGTGGAACGTCTTCTGGTGGAGGTGCTGCGGCGAAAGGGCAAATTATCTGAAGCCGAGATACATCTTCGTAACGTCCTGAAGAGCGTATTGATCCGGTCAGGTAAATACCACCCCGTGACTGGATTGGCTGCGCGTGACTTCGCAAATCTACTTGTCGAGCAGGGGCGGTATCGCGATGCGGCCGAAATGGCTTCGATTGCAATCGATATTTTTACCGTCGCCGGCGTGCCGCCGCAGTCCAATTATGTGCTTGTAGGATACAGGTCCTATGCGCGATCGCTGGCAATGCAAGATCGCTGGGTGGATGCATTGGTGCAATATGAAAAGGTGAGCGAGGTAGTCCGGGCGCGAGCCAAGGATCAGTCGCGTACAAACGGCGCGCGGGGTGAACGTGACTGGGCGATAGCCCTGGCCAAGACCGGCAACGCCGCCGAAGCAGTCGCTATGCTCGAACCACTGGTGCGCGAAAGCAGCGAGCGGACGGGAGCAAGGCACTACCAAACTTCCGAGCTTCGCGGCTTTCTCGGCATGGCGCTTGCACTTGCCGATCAGAAGGAGCGTGCGTTGCAGGAGTTTCGCGAGGCGATCCCCATCCTGGTTGGTGGCGATGAACTCGCCGATAGCGACGAAGGCGCACCGCCGGCGCACGCGCGGCGGCTGACGCAAATCCTCGAAGCCTATGTTGCATTGCTCTACGAAATTCAGACAACGGATCTGGGCAAGCGCGCTAGATTGGATGTGGCAGCGGAGGCATTTCGTGTGGCTGATGCAGCCCGCGGACAGTCTGTGCAGCGGGCATTGGCAGCGTCGGCGGCACGCTCGGCGACGAGTGATCCGGCACTTGCTGAACTTGTGCGCAAGTCGCAGGATCTGGGCAATCAGCTGCCTATTCTCTACGGCTTCCTGCTTGAAATGTTGTCCGCTCCGCCCGAGCAGCAACTGCCCAAGGTCACCGCCGATATGCGCGTGCGTATTGGCGAGATCGACAAGGAGCGCAAGGCGCTCAATGAACAGATCTCAAAACGCTTTCCCGCGTACGCTAATTTGGTGAATCCGAAGCCGGTGGCGCTGGAGGACGCACGTAGAGCGTTAAGGCCGGGTGAAGCGCTGCTGTCGTTGCTGGTTACGCCAGAGCGCACTTATGTCTGGGCGGTCGGCGCAAAGGGCAACGTGTTCGCAGCGAGCAAGTTGGGCAGCATCGAAATGCGCCATATGGTTACATCTTTGCGTAAGGCGCTCGACCCTGGGGACGTGCAACTCGACTCTCTGCCTGAGCTCGATCTCGCGACTGCATACAAACTTTATGCGGAATTGTTGAAACCCACCGAAGAGGTGTGGCGGGATGCGACAACATTAATGCTGGTGGCGAATGGCAGCCTTGCGGAAATCCCGCTGGCGATCCTGCCTACAGAGCCGGTGGCGCTGGAGAAGAAGAGCGGTTTGCAGTTCGCAAGCTATCGTGATGTGCCGTGGCTGGCACGTAAAGTCGCGGTCGTGCAGTTGCCATCAGTGAATTCGCTGCTTACGTTGCGGGCACTGCCGGCGGGCAATGCCAGCCGCAGCGCTTTTCTGGGGCTTGGCGATCCGCAGTTCGACCGCAAGCAAGTCGCGGCAGCGGCGGGCGTTACGCGCGGCGTTCATCTGCGCAACCTCTCGATTCCGCGTACTGAAGAAAGCGGTAAGACGGTCGACTGGATCGCGTACAGCCAGCTTGCGCGGCTGCCGGACACTCGTGACGAAATACTTGCGATCGCGACAGCGCTCAAGGCCGATCCGCAGAAGGACGTTTATCTGGGACTCGACGCGAGCAAGCAAAAGCTGAAGTCGCTCGATCTTAAGGGTCGGCGCGTGATCGCTTTCGCCACGCATGGGCTGGTGCCGGGAGATTTCCCGAACCTCACCGAACCGGCGCTTGCATTGGCTGCGCCGGATGACGAGCGAGAATCAGGATTGCTCACCTTGGACGAAATCCTCAACCTCAAGCTGGATGCCGATTGGGTTGTGCTCTCCGCGTGCAACACGGCGGCGGGCGATGGCGCCGGTGCGGAAGCGGTGTCCGGTCTCGGGCGCGGATTCTTTTATGCCGGCAGCCGTTCTTTGCTCGTCACGCACTGGCCGGTCGAAACGCGCTCGGCGCGCATGTTGGTGTCAGGAATATTCGAGCGCTATACCAATGACGCGAAACTCACGCGCGCCGAAGCATTACGCCAGTCCATGTTGAACGTGATGGGGGCGAATTACAACGACCCCGCCACCGGCGAGCCGATTTTCTCCTATGCGCACCCCATCTTCTGGGCGCCTTATGCGATCGTCGGCGATGGCGGGGCGCATTGACCGGAGACAATTCCCGCAAGTGTATGGGGCATGAGCGTCACTCGCGGCTCGTTATGGCTGATCGAGAACCCTTATAATCTGGCCGCCTGTCACTGATTGGAAATTCATGCTCGCCAAACTGACCCAGCACGGAGCCGCGGCATCGAACGCGGAGTTGCGCAAACACACCCATTGCCTGATTGTCCTGCCGCCTGCGAAAGAGCTGGCGCGCACATGGCCGGGCGGCGACGTGCTTGCATCGCTGCTCAAGCGCCGGCGCATGAAAGCGGGCGAACTCGCAAAATCGGCGGTCACCGGCAACTTGAAAGACGGCGCATTGGCGAGTTGGGTAATGCTCGATCCGAAGAAACCTGCGTTCGAGCAACAGGCCGCGGTGCGCGGAGGATTGCAACCTCTGCTCGCCGAGAACCCCGCCGAAATTGCGATTGTCGCGTGTGGCGACGCCGAGCAACGGCGGCTCGCGGCTCGCGCTGCGACATACTGTGCCTGGGTAAATGGGGCCGAGCTGCCTGAACGCAAGAAGAAGCGGACGCACAAGCCGCTGAAGTCGATTCATTTATATGGCGAGCGCAGCGACGACGGGTTTGACGCATTGCGTGCGCGTGCTGAAGGCAACGTGCTGTGCCGCGAGCTCACAAACCTGCCGCCGAACGAGCTCACGCCCGCGCTCTATCGCGACCGGATCAAGCGGCTTGCCAAAGAACACCGCTGGCAGCGCGAGGAATACGATTATGCGAAGCTGAAGAAGATGGGCGCCGGCGCGTTTTGCGCTGTTGCGCAGGGCAGCGAGGCACATGACGCCGCAATCGTGCATCTCAAGTATTCGCCTCCGCGCGCGACTCGTAACGTGGCATTGGTCGGCAAAGGCATCTGTTTCGACACCGGCGGGCACAATCTCAAGCCCGCGCGCTATATGCACGGGATGCATGAAGACATGAACGGTTCCGCCGTCGTGATCGGCATCCTGCTCGCGGCGACGCGCATGAAACTGCCGGTGAATCTCGATTGCTGGCTTGCGATTTCGCGCAACGACATCAGCCCGCGTGCCTATCACCAGAATGAGGTCGTGAGCGCCTTAAACGGGACCACGATAGAAGTCATGCACACCGACGCCGAAGGGCGCATGGTGCTGGCCGACACGCTGACCCTCGCAGCGCGCGGCAAGCCGGACCTCGTTGTGGATTTCGCGACGCTGACGGGCAGCATGCACGCCGCGCTGGGCGACCGCTACAGTGGCATTTTTGCGACGAGCGACGAGCTCGCCGCGCAGGCAGTGGCGGCGGGTCGCACGGCGGGCGAGCGCGTTTGCGTGTTTCCGCAGGATGACGACTACGATAGCGCGCTCGACAGCAAAATCGCCGACGTCAAGCAATGCACGCTCGACGGCGAGGCGGATCACATCCTGGCCACGCGCTTTCTTAAGCGCTTTGTCGGCAGCGCGCCGTGGCTGCATGTCGATTTGTCCGCGAGCAGCGCCAAGGGCGGGCTCGGCGCCGTCGCGTCGGATACCACCGGGTTCGGGGTGGGGTGGGCGCTGGACTTGCTCGCCGCGCGGGAGCGATAACGCGGCATTAACCCGGGCGGGGAGGGAGGGGCGGGCATGAGATGACCCGGTCGGCTTGACAAGACATGACTACATAACTAATAATGTAGTTATGAATAAAAATTACATGCGCGCCATCCCGCGCGAGTGGCGCAATATTTCCAAGGTGTATGCCGCGTTGGGCGACGAGCACCGGCAGCGCATCCTGCTCACGTTCGAGCCCGGCGAGCGGCTCAACATCGGCGAGATCGTGGCGGTGTCCACGTTAGGCCGCACGGCCGTGTCGCATCACCTGCGCATACTGCGCGAAGCGGGCGTGCTGCAAAGCCGCAAGGAAGGCAAAGAAGTTTACTTCTGGATCGACAAAAAATTCCTGATCGAGGCAATGGAAACGGTCGTCGAGTTCATCCGGCACAATGCCTGAAGCAGGCGACAGACGACAAAAAGGTCCCGAATCCGATGAAGAGCACAGGTTCCCAATACCAACTGCTGCGCCAACGCCGGTTTCTGCCGTTCTTCTGCACGCAGTTTCTCGGCGCGTTCAACGACAATGTGTACAAGAACGCGCTCATCATCATGTTCGCGTTTCACGCGGCGGCGCTTACGAGCTTAAGTTCGGGAACGCTCGTCAACCTGTGCGCGGGCCTTTTCATCCTGCCGTTTTTCCTGTTTTCGGCGACCGCCGGCCAGCTCGCGGACAAGTACGACAAGGCGCGCATCATCCGCTGCGTCAAGCTCTTCGAGATCGCCATAATGTTTGTCGGCGCGGCCGGTTTTCTGCACCAGAACCTGACGCTGCTTATCGCCGCGCTGTTCCTGATGGGGCTGCATTCGACGGTATTCGGGCCGGTCAAGTATTCGATCCTGCCGCAGCACCTTGAAGTCGAGGAACTGGTCGGCGGCAACGGGCTGGTCGAAATGGGCACGTTCACGGCCATCTTGATCGGCACGGTACTTGGCGGCTTTTTGATCGCGCAGCCGAACTCCGCCGCGCTGGTATCGGTCGCAGTGATCGGGATCGCGTGCGCGGGCTATCTAACGAGCCGCGGCGTGCCGGCGGCGCCGCCGGCGGCGCCGGAACTCAGGATCAACTGGAATCCGGTCAGCGAAACCTGGGCGAATTTCCAATTCACGCGCCGCAACCGCACGGTGTTCCTGTCGGTGCTCGGCATTTCGTGGTTCTGGTTTTACGGTGCGACGCTGCTCGCGCAGTTTCCGAATTATTGCAAGGACGTGCTGGGAGGCGACGAGCACGTCGCGACCGTGATGCTGACGACGTTTTCGATCGGCGTGGGCGCCGGCTCGCTGCTGTGCGAACGGCTGTCTGGACAAAAAGTGGAAATCGGCCTGGTACCGTTCGGCTCGATCGGGCTCACGTTGTTTGCGCTCGATTTGTTTACCGCGAGCCCGGCCGCGTTGCCCAACCATACGATAGGCGCCGCAGAATTTTTGGCCCAGCCAGCGCACTGGCGCATCCTGTTCGATCTCGTAATGATCGGCATGTTCGGCGGATTTTATATCGTGCCGCTCTACGCGCTGATCCAGAGCCGCGCCGAACGCAGTCACCAGTCGCGCGTCATCGCCGGCAACAACATACTCAACGCGTTGTTCATGGTCGGCTCCGCGCTGATGGCGATTGTTTTGCTGAAAGCCGGATTCACGATTCCGCAGTTATTCCTCGTCACCGCGCTGCTCAACGCCGTGGTCGCGATCTATATCTATACGCTGGTCCCCGAATTCCTGATGCGGTTCCTGGTGTGGCTGCTCATGCACACCATTTACCGGCTCGACAAAAGCGGCATGGAAAATATTCCGGAAGAAGGGCCTGCGGTACTCGTGTGCAATCATGTGAGCTTTGTCGATGCGCTGATCATTGCGGCTGGGTGCCGGCGGCCGATCCGGTTCGTGATGGACCACAACATTTTCCGCGTGCCGCTGCTCAATTTCATATTCCGCACCGGCAAGACGATCCCGATCGCTTCCGCAAAAGAAAACCCGCAATTGCTCGAGAAAGCCTACGACGACATCGCGGCGGCGCTCGAGAACGGCGATCTCGTCGGCATTTTCCCGGAAGGGCGGATTACCGATACCGGCGAGTTGTATCCGTTTCGCGGCGGCATCACGCGCATCATTCAACGCACGCCGGTACCGGTCGTACCGCTGGCTCTGCGCGGATTGTGGGGAAGTTTCTTCAGCCGCAAGGGCGGCAAGGCGATGACGCGCTTGTCCCATATGGCGCCGTTCAAAAAAATCGGCCTGGTCGCGGGGCGCGCGGTTGCGCCTGACAACGTCACCCCCGAAGCGCTGCAGCAAATGGTGATGGAACTGCGCGGCGAACGGAAATAACGGCTTAACCGCATTCAAGTATTTTAGCCGGACGGGAGGTTGTCTATGTGGTTCGCGGGATTGTTGATCGGCGCTTTGATCGGTTCGCTGGGGGGAATCGGCAGCGGATTATTCGGCGCGCTCGTTGGCGCCGTTGCGGGCGCGATTATCGGAACTGCAATCAAACCCGCCGGCGCGAAAGACCAATCCGCCGCAACCCTCGCGGACCTCGAGTTCAAGATCAACCATATTTACAAGTCGCTCGAGGATATTCACTGGCGCCTCGTGCGGTTGGAAAGGCCGGGCGAGCAACCGGCAGCGCCTGTCGTCGAGCCTGATGCGGCCGCCGCGCCTGTCGCAACAGCGACCGACAATGTCGGGCGCTATGCGACGGTGCCTGCGGCAGCCATAACGCCGCCGCAGACAGTCTCGATAGCCGGCCCGTCCCCGACCTTGAGCATTGAAGAAGCTATTGCATTTCAAGATGCGCCGGCAACTGCAGCGACTGAGCACGCGGCGGTCTCCGCGAAGCCTGGGTTTGCAGCTACGCCGTCTGGCGACGCCGCATCGGCGGTGCCGTTTTTAGCGACCGGCCCGTCGTGGTTGCAGCGTCTGTTCTCCGGCAACATCGTAGCCAAGGTCGGCGTCGTTATCCTGTTCATTGGCGTCGGCTTCCTGCTCAAATTTGCGTACGACCACGAGATGCTGCCGGTGCCGCTGCGGCTGGCCGCTGTCGCCGTTGCCGGATTCGGCATGCTGGCAGGCGGCTGGCGGCTGCAAGCCACGCGTCGCTTGTACGGCCTGATTCTGCAGGGCGCCGGTATCGGCCTTTTGTACCTCGACGTGTTTTTCGCGCTGCGCGTGTTCGCGCTTATCCATCCGACCGTCGGCTTTGCCATGTTCATGGTGCTCGGCGTCGCAGCCACGATGCTGGCGGTGCGCCAGGATTCACGCGCGCTCGCGGTGCTCGGTCTCACCGGCGCGTTCCTCGCCCCCGTGCTGGCGGGCAGCCGCGAAGGCAACCACGTGCTGCTGTTTTCGTACTACACGCTGTTGAACGGATTCATTCTGGCGATCAGCTGGTTCAAAGCGTGGCGCGAATTGAATCTCGTCGGGTTTATTTTTACCTTCATCGTCGGCGTATTCTGGGGCGCGCACAATTACCGGCCCGAGCTCTTCGGTACGGTCGAGCCGTTCGTGCTGATCTTCTTCGCGATGTACCTGGTGATTCCGATTCTGTTCGCGACGCGCCAGCCGCCCGAATTAAAAGGGCTGGTCGACGGCACGCTGGTATTCGGCACGCCGTTATCGGCGGCTTTCATGCAGGCGGGACTCGTGCGCGACCTTCCGTACGGACTGGCGTGGAGCGCGGGCTGCGCGGCGGTGCTCTATGCGTTGCTGGCGCCCGGTATGCTGCGGCGCGAGGGCATGCGTGTGCTCGGCGAGACTTATTTCGCGCTCGCTACAGTATTCGCCACGATGGCGATATTTTTCGCGCTCGACGCGTATCCGACCTTTGCGCTGTGGACGCTGGAGGGCGCAGCTATCGTGTGGGTCGGCTTGCGGCAGCGGCGCCTGCTCGCGCGGCTCTTCGGCATCACCCTGCAGTTTGCCGGCGCGTGGCTGTTCCTGTTCCACTATGCGGAGTATTTGCGCGAGAATCCGTGGCTCAACGATTTTCTGCTCGGGTGCGCGCTGATAGCGGTGGCCGGCTGGATCACTTCGTGGCTGATGCACAAGCACCGCGAAGTGCTGATTGAAGGCGGCGAGAGCGCCGCCGCGGTGATTCTGGTCTGGGCGTGCGGATGGTGGTTTGCCGGCGGCCTGCACGCATTGCATGACGGCCTGCCGCATGCCGAATTTCATCCCGCCGCGTTGATATTTACCGCCTTGACGTTTGCGTTCGCGGAGATCATCGGCGGCTGGCTGGATTGGACAAGCCTGCGGCGGATCACGCTGGCGCATTTGCCGGCGATAGCGCTGGGCATGCTGACCGTCGGCAGCCGCCATCCGCTGGCGGAACTCGGCGCGGTGGCGTGGCCGCTTAACTTCATTGTGTACTTCTGGTGCCTGCATTGGCAGGCCCAGGACGGCCTCGCGACGGTGCGCGGCATGCGCTATCGCGCAGGCTGGTTGTTGCTGGCGGTGCTTGCGACGTGGGAAGGCTGGTGGCTGATCGATCATCAGTATTACGAATGGAGTCTGCTGTTGGGGGCGCTGGGCATGGCGGCCGGGTGGTTGCGTTATCGCCTGCGCGAGCGTGAAGATCCGGATGCGGGGCAACTCAGCATTTGGGCGTTGTTGTGGGGAGTTGCGTTCTGGCTGGGTTCGGGTTTGAGTTACATCGACGACCGGATAGCGTTAAGCAGCCATATTGCGTACGGTCTTGGTTTCGCCGTCGCCTCCTGCGCGTTATTTGAGATATTTGGCGGCTGGGCGCGCTGGAATTCGCTGCGGCGAATGCAACTCATGCTGCTGCCGGTCATGGCGATTGCCGTGTTGATGCAGATCGACCGCAATCTGCACCCGTCCGCAGACGGTGCGGGATTCGCATGGCTCGCGGCATTCGCGGCGTTCTACGCGATTCTGTATCGACATCAAAAGAACGATATTGCGGTGGGCGACAACACACAGCACGTTTTTGCCGTATGGCTGGCGACCGGCCTCGTCGCCTGGGAGCTGGCGTGGCAATGCGCTGAACTCAATCCCGGCACGAGCGGGGCTTTCGCAATGTGGGGCACGGTGCCGGCGTTGACGCTCCTGCTGATCGGGCATTACGGCAGCAAAACGTGGCCGTGGCGCGACAACTTCGAATTTTTCCGCAATGTGTGCCTGGCCCCGATCGCGCTGTACTGCGTGCTGTGGTCGCTACTTTCGAGCTGGGATCCGGCGCGGAGCGGGTCGTTTGCCTATTTTCCGCTGCTCAATCCGATCGACCTCGCGCAAATCAGCTGCCTGTGCGCACTGCGTGTCTGGCTGCGTGCCGGCAGTCAGGCCGCGCACGAGCGCGAGGGCGATTATCCGGCCCTGCTGGCAGCGCTTGCTTTCGTGTGGCTGAACAGCATCGTGCTGCGCAGCATTCATCATTGGTTCGGGATCCCCTACATCGCGCACGAACTCTTCAATTCGATCGTGGTGCAGGCGGCGTTTTCGCTGCTGTGGACATTGACCGCGATGGCGCTGATGGTGAGAGCGACGCGAAAAATGGATCGCAAGCCGTGGTTCGCGGGCGCGGCATTGCTCGCCGTCGTGGTCGGCAAACTCTTTCTTCTCGATCTCGCGAACTCGGGCACCGTCGCACGCATCGTGTCTTTCCTCGGTGTGGGCGTGCTGTTGATGATCATCGGTTACGTCGCGCCGGTGCCGCCGGGTGACGCCGAGAAGCAGCAGGGCTGAGCGTTAGGATCGGCGCCTGGCGCCTATATATAGCCGGCAGCATTTGGCATGCAACTTGAATCGGCGAATTCCGGTTTTCATTTATCGCGCGGGGTTCGACTGTCGGCACTAATCGTACTGGCCGTCGTCGCTGCAGCCGGCGTCATGACGCATGCGCCGATCGCGCAGCCTGCCGGCTATCATGCGTTCGCGGACCGGCGGGATGTCTGGGGCATCCCCAATTTCTGGAACGTCGTTTCGAATCTGCCGTTTCTGATCGTCGGCCTGATCGGGACGGCAGAAATCGCAAACCGGCGTGCGCTGCCGCTGCGGGCACTCTACCTGTCTTTTTTTGCAGGTGCATGCATGGTTGCCATCGGTTCCGCGTATTACCATTTCGCGCCGTCGGACCTGTCGCTGGTGTGGGACCGTTTGCCGATGGCAGTCATGTTCATGGCCTTTTTCTCCATCATTGTCGGCGAGCATATAAGCGAGCGCGCCGGTCCGATGTTGTTCGGCCCGCTGCTTGTCCTCGGCATCGGTTCGGTCATCTACTGGTATTGGACGGAGCAAGCCGGGCATGGCGATCTGCGGCCTTACATCATTGCGCAATTCCTGCCGATGATTCTCATCCCGCTGATCCTGCTGTTGTTCTCCCCAAGATCGCCGCATGCGCGATTGAAATGGGCGGTATTGGGCGCGTACGCGTTCGCAAAGATGTTCGAATTTGCGGACGAACAAGTGTTTGCCTTGACCCGGATCGTAAGCGGTCACACGCTCAAGCATTTCGGCGCGGCGCTCAGCGCATATCTTCTGTTGCTCGCAGTCAGGCGGCGTAATCCATATGTGTGAGGTGCCGCCCCGGGAGTACAAGCCCCCTATGTTAAACTCGTCGCTCATTTTTACAGATTGAACCAGGCGCATCATGTCCGGCAGCACCCTCGGCAAATTGTTTTGCGTGACGTCCTTCGGCGAGAGTCACGGGCCGGCGATCGGCTGCGTGGTCGACGGCTGTCCGCCCGGGCTCAATTTGACGGAAGCCGACATCCAGCTCGACCTCGACCGGCGCAAGCCCGGCACGTCGCGCCACGTGACGCAGCGCCGCGAGGACGACGTCGTCGAGATCCTCTCTGGCGTGTTCGAAGGTAAAACGACCGGGACGCCGATCGGCCTCTTGATCCGCAACGTCGATGCGCGCAGCAAGGACTATTCGAAAATCAAGGACACGTTCCGCCCCGGCCACGCCGATTACACCTACTGGCAGAAGTACGGCATCCGCGATTATCGCGGCGGAGGCCGCCAGTCGGCGCGCGAGACGGCGGTGCGCGTTGCCGCCGCGGCGGTCGCGAAGAAATGGCTGCACGAAAAATACGGCATCGTGGTGCGCGGCTACCTGTCGCAGCTGGGCCCGAT
>CAZEAX010000011.1:0-25902 GCA_964510405.1 uncultured Streptomyces sp.
TGCCGTGCGGGCTCTTGAACATGCCCTCGCCCCACGCGTTGAGGAACTTGCCCTCCTTGTCGAAGATGATCATCGGGTACTTGCCGCGATTGAACACGTAGACGTGGTCCCTGGAATCGCATGCAACACCCGCGACTTCGAAGAAACTCCAGCCGTCGGGCATCTGCTCCCAGCCCTTGATCACTTCGTATTCGATTTTGTGCGGGCCGACGGCCATGTTGTTTCCTCTGATTGAAAACTGAAAGTTGAACTGGAACTCATCTCAAAAACACTACCCCGACAAGTAACCGCCGATAAACGCAATTGACATCCGGCAATTAAGTGATTCGGCGATTTAGCACTCAATCACTTAGTTACTCAATCACCCAATCGCACTTTACTTCGGCGGTTCCAAATTGTTTTTGAGACCGCTTCTACTTGCGCTGCGAATCGATTTCTTTGACCAGCCTGCCCCACTTCTCCGTGCCCGCGCGCATGGTCTTCGCCAGGTCGCCGGGCCCACCGGACACGATGTCGCCGCCCAGATTCAGAAAACGCTGCTTGACGTCGGAGTCCTGCAACGCTTTGGCGATCTCTCTATGCAATCGCGCAATCACCGCGGACGGCGTGCGGGTCGGCAGGACTATACCGTACCAGCTCGCGGCCTCGTAACCCGGCAGCGTCTCCGCCAGCGCGGGAATATCGGGCGCCGCCTGCGACCGCTGCGCGCCGGTGACCGCGAGTGCACGCAACCTTCCCGCACGGATCGACGGCAGAGCTGACGCGAGATTGGGAAAATACATCGCGACTTCGCCCGAGATCGTGTCGTTCAATGCCTGCGCCGTTGCGCGATACGGGACCTCTACGATGTTGACACCGGTCATCGAGCGCATGAGCTCCGCACTCAGATGGCTCGCGGTGCCGCGACCGGCATTCGCATAATTCAGTTTGCCGGGAGACGCCTTCGCAAGATCGAGCAATTCCCTGACCGTCGCCGCTTTCGTCTGCATGCCCACCACCAGCACCGTCGGAAACATCGCCATCAGCGCGACCGGCGAAAAATCGCGCGCGACGTCGTACGGCAGATCCTTGATCAGCAGCGGGCTCACGATGATCGACGGCGACGCTATCAGCATCGTGTGGCCGTCGGGGGTCGCGCGCGCGACCAGTCCCGCGCCTATGGTGCCGGCCGCGCCGTCGCGATTCTCGACCACGACCTGCTTGCCGAGACTGTCGGTGAGCTTCAGCGCGATCTGCCGCGCAACGATGTCAGCCGCGGTGCCCGTGGAGAATGCGACGACGATGCGCAGCGGCCGGTCGGGAAACGTCTGCGCGCCGGCCAGCGTGGCTATGCTGAGTGCCGCGGCAAGGCCGCAGCACCCGCTGAGTACTCGGCTCAACCGCGCAGGTTTTTGTTGAAGAAGTCCACCGTGCGCTGCCACGCGAGCTTCGCCGCGGCCTCGTCGTAACGCGGCGTCGTGTCGTTGTGAAAGCCATGGTTCACGTTCGGATAAATGAAAGCTTCGTATTTGACGTTGTTCGCTTTCAGCGCCGCTTCATACGCGGGCCAGCCCGCGTTGATGCGGTCGTCGAGACCCGCGTAGTGGATCAGCAGCGGCGCCTTGATTTTCGCGACGTCCTCGGCGGCCGGTTGCGCGCCGTAGAAGGGAACGCCGGCGGCGAGATCCGGCATCCGCACCGCGAGCGCGTTGACGATGCCGCCGCCGAAACAGAAACCGACCGCGCCGAGCTTGCCGTTGCTTTCGGGCCGGTGCTGCACGTAGAGCGCGCCGGTGTGGAGATCTTCCATGCGTTTTTTCGGATCAAGCGTGCCGAACGCCTTCACCGCTTTTTCTTCGTCGCCCGGATAACCGCCGAGCGGCGTCAAGGCATCCGGCGCAAACGCAACGTAGTTCAACAGCGCAATGCGACGCGTTACGTCTTCGATGTACGGGTTCAAACCGCGGTTCTCGTGGATGACGAGAACAGCCGGCATTTTGCCTGACGCGTTCGCGGGCTTCGCGAGATAGCCTTTCATCGTGCCCGAGCCGTTCGGCGACGGGTATTCGACGTAATCGGCCTTCAGCCGGGGATCGTCTTTTTTGACCTGCTCGGCCCACGCAAAGTTGGGCCGCAGCGATTCCAGCATCGCCGCCGCCGTAAATCCGCCGACCGCATACTTGCTCGCATGATCGAGAAAATCACGCCGGCTCATGCGGCCGTGCACGTAGCCGTCGAACAGGTTCAGGACTTCCTGCGGAAAATCGCTCGCTTTCTTTCTTTCCATGACGGCAACTCCTTCCCGTGTAAATTTATTTGGAACTCATCTCAAAAATACAAAAACTACAATCAGCCGCAGATAAACGCAGATACACGCAGATGCAATTGGTGATGAGCGAAGAGCAATGGGTAATGAGTTAAGGGTGAAGTTACCCATTGCTCATTGCCGATTCCTCATTACCATTTGAATCGTTTTCGAGCCTATCTGCGTTCATCCGCGTTTATCTGCGGCTCCAAACTGTATTTGAATCTATTTCCAGACAATACTCACGCCAGCGCACGCTTGGCTCCGAGCATGGCCAGCTTCACTTTTTCCGGCAGCATCGGCGCATGGCGCAGGCGCGCGCCCGTCAGCTTGAATACCGCGCTCGCAATCGCCGGCGCGACCAGCGGCGTCGACATCTGGCCGGCGCCGGTCGGATGATTGTCGGTGGGCATGACCTTGATGAACATTTCGGGCACGTCGCGCATGCGCGGCACCGGATAATTGTTGAAATTCGATTGCTGAATGGCGCCGTCCTCGAACGTGATGCGCTCGGTCAGCGCGAGGCCCAGCCCGTAGACGATCGAGCTTTCGGTTTGCGCGATGACGTTGTCCGGCTGGATCGCGATGCCGCAGTCTATCGTGCACCAGAACTTGTGCACGCGTATCTTGCCGCTGGCGCGATCGACCGACACTTCCGCGATGCCGGCAAGCTGCGAACCCGTGTAGTCGATGTACGCAAAACCGAGTGCGCGCCCCACCGGCCGCGGCTTGCTCCACTCCGCCATGCGCGCGACTTCTTCGACCACTGCACGTGCGCGCGGCTGGTTCTTGAGCAGATCCAGGCGCAGCGCGATGGGATCGATGCCGCGCTTCGTCGCAATCTCGTCGAGGAACGCCTCGATCGCATACTTCGTCGGCCCGACGCCGATGCCGCGCAATGACGACGTGCGGATGCCCGTGTCTTCGAGCAAACCTTCCACGTAGCGGTTGGGAATATCGTAGGTCTTGAGTTCGCCGCCGCGCAGCGCGATGCCGTCGCTGCCTTTGAACAGTTTGTAGCGCACCGGGTCCTGGAACGCGAGCACCTGGTCGCACACGATGCGGTGGTGCCACGCGACGATATTGCCCTGCGCGTCAAGGCCTGCTTTCAACCGTTGCACGTACAGCGGGCGGAAGCGGCCGTTGCGCACGTCGTCCTCGCGCGTCCACAGCAGCTTGACCGGACGCTTGCTCGCTTTCGACAGCAGCACCGATTCGACCACAAACTCTTCATCGCGGTGGCCGCGGCGCCCGAAGCCGCCGCCGAGCAACAGCCCGTTGAACTTCACGCGCTCCTGCGCGATACCAAGCGCGTCGGCGGCGGCCGCGACCGCCATGCTCTGGCTTTGCGTGCCGCACCAGATTTCGACCGCATCGGCGTTGGCCGACACCGACGCCACGGAATTGAGCGGCTCCATCTGCGCGTGATACGCGTAATCGCACGTATACTCGGCTTCGAACACGCTCGCGGCCTGCTTCATCGCAGCGGACGAATCGCCGACTTTTTCCCACGCGACGCCGGTGCGCGACTCGTCGCGCGCGATTGCGGTAAACGCTGCCAATCCTTTTTGCGTCGAATGGCCCCACGCCTTGCCGCCGCGCGTCCACGTGACCTTCAATGCGGCTTTGCCTTTGAACGCGGCCCATGGCGTTGCGGCGATCACACCGACGCCATAGGGAAGCTGCACCGTGCCGATCACGCCTTCGATCGCGCGCGCGGCGCTGTCGTCAACGCGGTCCGGCGCGCCGCCTTCGACCGGCGCGCGCAGCACCGCCGCGTAAACCATGCGCGGCACTTGGGCGTCGATGCTGTACGGCGCCGTGCCGTTGACCTTGCCCGGCAATTCGACGCGCGGCACGTCCTTGCCGATCAGGCGAAAATCTTTCGTCTTTTTGAGCTGCGCGGGCGTGATTTCAGGCGCCTTGGCTGGGACTTCCGCAAACGCCGCGATCTCGCCGTAGGTCAGGCGGCGGCCGGATTTCTCGTGCACCACCACGCTGGGACCGGTGGTCAGTTCCGCGACGGGCACATTCCAGCGGCGCGCCACGTTGTCGAGCAGCACCATCCGCACCTGCGCGCCGAACGTGCGCAGCGCGGTGAAGTAACCGTTGACGGCGAAACTGCCCGCCGTATACATGAGGCCGTTGAAGCCGGGATTGCCGTAAAGCTTTTCGATCGGCGGCGCGGGAACGATGCGGACCTTCGCCCAATCGGCATCGAGTTCTTCCGCGAGTATCAACGGCAGCGACGTGAGCGACCCCTGCCCCATCTCCGCAGCCGGCGACATTATGGAAATCGTGCCGTCGGTGGAAATCGTCACGTAGTGGCTCAACATAACGTCCTTGCCCGCGGCGTTTGCATCAGCCGCATCGAACAGCGACGGTACACCGACGGCGACGCCGAACGTGAGGCCCGCCGCGCCTACCATGAAGCGGCGGCGGTTAAAGTCGACTGGCATGGTTTGCATGTTACCCATCATGCCTCCCTGGCAGCGCGTTCGACCGCCTTCACGATGCGCGCGTAGGTGCCGCAGCGGCAGATGTTGGTGCTCATATGCTCGACGATCTGCTCGCGCGTCGGATGCGGATTCGTTTTCAGGAGATCGGCCGCGCGCATGATCTGCCCGGACTGGCAGTAGCCGCATTGCGGCACCTGCTCGGCGACCCATGCCTTCTGCAATTTATGGCTGCTGTCGGGCGAGAGGCCCTCGATCGTCGTGATGCTGCGGCCCGCCATGTCCTTGACCGGCATCAGGCACGAGAACACCGACTTGCCGTCGACATGCACCATGCACGCGCCGCATTGGCCTGCGCCGCAGCCGAATTTGGTACCGGTGAGTTTCAGGTCTTCGCGCAACACCCACAGCAGCGGCGTGTCGGGAAACGCGGTTACGGTTTGCCGCTTGCCGTTGACGGTCAGCGACGTTTTGGTCAACTGGGACATGTCCCCCTCCTTCTTGCGTGCGTCAATCAGACCAGAAAACAGCGCGACTGATTTTAGTATTCCCCGCGGTTCGGGCTATTCTAATCCAACATCATCTAATAATTGATGTCCGGTCTTGCGCACTGCTCGTTTGCCTCATCTACTCGCGGATTCGGACTCGCTCGGGCTAGACAGTCCACAGTTGTCCCTGCGCGGGCTCGGTCTCAAGCACTACCAATGCGCCCCGCAATAAGGCGAGCGTGTTATCGATGCTCTGCGTGTGCGGTCGCAATACCCAGACGCCTTTATGGCTTGCCGGAGGGTAAAGACGGACATCGGAAAAGTCGAGATCGAAAGTAACGAGGATGCGATCCTCTGCCCGAGCAGCATCAAAGATTCTGAAATCGGAGTTACCCCCCAAATCTTCATCGAGCACCGTGTGCACATCGTGACCGGCCGTACGCAGCAAAGCCTCGGCCGCACGAGGTAGATTCTCGTCCAGTTTGAACCGGGCGGGCATCCTGGGCGATCAGGCGGGAATGGGGACGATGCGTTCTCGCGCCAGGTCCGCAGCGTAACCAATCGCCGCGGGAATATGCTCAGGTTTCAGGGAACGGTAATTATCGAGGATACGCTCCGGCGTCTCGCCGGCGGCAAGATTGTCGAGAACTACCGATACCGGAACTCGTGTACCGCGGAAACACACAGCGCCATGCATGATCTCGGGATCGGTAGTGATGTAGGGTTTCCAGTCCATCGCAGGCACCTCTAAACACGATTACTAATAATAGCACCGCACGTCCGCTCGTGCCTGACGTCTGCATTAGTTGGCCCGCGCTGATTTTGTGTGCGCCCGTGTCGAGCACTTTGTTGATCCAGTTTACCGCTTGGGCAATAAGTTGCCCCCTGTCTGTCTTCAGCCGACACGGAACAATTTGCGCTCCGCCTTGTGCAATCGCTCGAATCCGGTCCTGGTGATACGGATCATCTCGCCGACCTGCACGCCAGCGCGCTTGCTTTCGTCCGGATCGGTGGTAATTACATTGGGCTGCACGACGACCGTCATGTTTTCCTCGAGCGTCATGTTGGGCAGCGGACCTGCGGGCCGGCTTTTAGGGCCGACAATCGGCTGGAAGTAGCCGCCGCCGAAACCGTGCATCAGATCGTCACACACGGAGAATCCTGCTTTCTCGATCACGCCGGTCGCATCGACGATCTCCTGCATGGTCGTGCCGTGGCGCACGACTTTCGTGACGGCATCGAACGCCGCTTCGGCGGTTTGATAGAGATCGCGGTAGAGCGGCGTCGGCTCGGCGTCGACGGTCATGGTACGCAACACCTGGCCCGCGTAATCCCACCAGAACGACGACAACTCGCAGAAAATCACGTCGCCCTTCTCCACTTTCTTCGGCGAGTGGTGCTGCGGCGGCACGAATATCTGCGGGTTCGCCATCGACGTGCGCCCGATGTAATGAATCATCGTGGTGCCGCCGTGGCCGACCCAAGCGCGTTCGATCATATTTCCAAGCTCGCGTTCCGTCAGACCGACCCGCGTGCCGTTGACCAATGCCATGAGACCCGCATCCGACAGCGCGGCGCCTATCCTCAACCAGTCGATCTCCTCTTCCGATTTGATCGTGCGCAGGCGGATGTATTCCGCATCGAGCCCGACCATTTCGAAATGCTCCTCGAGCATGCGCCACTTAGATACGACGAGCGGGCCCATCACGCCGACGCGTTTCGCGCCGCGGCGTTTCAGCTCCGCGATGGTTTTCTGGATGCCCTGGTGTTCGCCCCACTGCACGTCGATGTCGCGCGCGATTTTTTTCCCAAGTGGGAAATGGTTGTACCACTCCATGAACATCGTCATTTTCACGCCGGGCTTGAACACGACGTAGGCTTCGACGGTGCCGGGCCACGAGGTGACCCATTGCGGCGCGTTGCCGACGCGGTGGTCGGTCACCACCAGCAGGTGGTCGACGCCGGCCTTCTGCATGACATCGCCGAGCAGCTTGTGACGGCGCGCGTACTCCGCGTCGGAAAAGCGCGGATACTCTTGTTGCATGATGGCCGCGAGGCGCGGTTCGAGGTTGAGGTTGCTGGAATCGGTCATGGCCGTTGATTTTCTCTGATTATGAAATTGGCAATTGAGCGATTAAGCGATTAAGCGATTGAGTGATTGAGTGATTCGGTGATTAACGCAAGACTCAAACCAGTCGACACATCCACAGTGTGTCGACCGCTTAATTACTCAATCACCCAATCACTCAATCACTGTTTTTCTTCAAACCACGGATACGCGCTCGTCACGCCCGCCGGGCCGACCGGCTGCGCCGGACGAACCCACGACGAATTCAATTGCGCAAGCGAAGTGACACCCATCAATCCCATGGCGGTGCGGATTTCGACGTCCATCAGTTCCAGCATGCGCTTGACCCCCGCTTCGCCGCCGGCAGCGAGCGACCAGCCGAGCAGCTTACCCACGCCGACCGCCCGCGCGCCGAGCGAGATAGCCTTGATGACGTCGGTGCCGCGCTGCACGCCGCCGTCCCACAGGATTTCCGCGCGGCCAGCGACTGCCTCCACCACTTCGGGCAGCACTTCGATCGTGCCCTGCGCGTGATCGAGCTGGCGTCCGCCATGGTTCGAAACATAAACCACGTCTGCGCCGTGTTCGACGGACAACAACGCGTCTTCCGCGGTGGCCACGCCTTTCACGATGAGCGGCAGCTTGATGCGCTCTTTCATCCAGACTAGATCGCTCCACTTGAGGCCCATCTGAAACGACGGATCACCGAAGCCCTCGCGCACGCTGGCGCGGCTGATGATGTCGCGCTCGCGGCGTCCGTAATAGTTGCGGTCGACGCACACGCACAGCGCGCGATAACCGGCGGCTTTAACGCGATCGAGGATGTCCTCGACCCAGGCGCGATCGGCCCTTACATATAGCTGGAAAATAAGCGGTTCGCTGACGGCCGCGGCAACCGCTTCGAAACCCGGTTTCGCCGCCGTGCTGATAAACGCCGCGGTACCGTGCGCGACCGCGGCGCGCGCGACCGGTATCGCGCCCTGTTCGGGATTGATGAAGCCGACGAGCCCGCCGACCGGCGCAAGAAATATCGGGCTCGACAATGTTTTGCCGAGCAATGTCGTCGTGAGATCTATTTTGCGCACGTCCACCAGCACACGCTGCCGCAACGCGAGGCTGTCGAGCGCCTGCCGGTTGCGCTTCAGCGTCGTTTCCGAATCGGCGCCGCCGGTGAGGTGGTTCCACAAGTCGATCGACAGGTTGCGCCGTGCTGCCGCCACGATTTCCTGCAGCGACAGAAATTCAGGCGCTGCGGGTTTGCTCGCGCGCCGCCGCGCCGGATGCTTGCGCAGATGCGCGTTGCGTACGGATTTGCGCGGGGGACGTTTGAGTTTGGCCATTTTTGAGGGGTGATTAAGTGATTGGATGATTGAGCGATTGAGTGATTTAAATCACCTAATCACTTAATCACCCAATCGCTCGCTTCATCAAATGCCCATGCCCTTCAACGCACCGGGCGCGTAGCGCAGGCCGGCGCCGGCGCCCGGCGCGAATATACGCGAGAGTTCGGCAACGTCGGCTTTCGCCAACTCGATGTCGATCGCAGCCACGTTCGCATCGAGATTGCGCACGTGATTGGTGCCGGGTATCGGCACGATGTCGTCGCCCTGCGCGAGCAGCCACGCGAGCGCCAGTTGCGCAGGCGTGATGGAATTTTTCTTCGCCATCGCTTCCAGTTGCGCGACGAGTTCCGCGTTGCGCGCGAGATTTTCCGGCTGGAAGCGCGGATGGCGGCGCCGCCGGTCGCTCTCGGGAATGTCGACGACCGTCTTGATAGCACCCGTCAGCAGTCCGCGTCCCAGCGGCGCGTACGCCATATAGGCGATGCCCAGTTCGCGGCACGCCGGCAGGATTTCCGCTTCGCAATCGCGCGCCCACAATGAATACTCGGTCTGCAGCGCGGCCAGCGGATGCACCTTGTGCGCACGCCGCAGCGTCTGCGGGCCCGCTTCGCACAACCCTATATAGCGCACCTTGCCCTGCTCGACCAAACGCGACATCGCGCCGACGGTGTCCTCGATCGGCGTGTTCGGATCGACGCGGTGCATGAAGTAAATGTCGATGCAATCCACGCCCAGCCGCTGGAGACTCGCTTCGCACGACGAGTACACGTACTCGGGTTTGCCGTTGGTCCCCTTCTTGCCGTCGGGCAGATCGATGTTGCCGAACTTGGTCGTGAGCAGGACCTTGTGGCGCCGGCCCTGTATCGCGCGCCCGAGCAACACCTCGTGCCGGGTGTTCCAGTAGAGGTCGGAGCTGTCGAACAACGTGACGCCGACGTCGATCGCGCGCCGGATCGTCTCGTTGAATTCCTTCTCCAGCGGCTCGCCCGGCTTCACCGACTGGCTGCCGCGCCCGAGGCCGATGGCGGATACGCGCGGCCCGGTCTTGCCCAGTTGGCGGAATTTCATGGCGCGCTCATTGCGGCTGGATGCCGGCTGCCTTGATCACGCGGCCGTTGTCGTCGATCTCCTTGCGCACGAACTGCGCGAATTCGGCGGTCGTCATGACGAGCGTTTCGGTGCTGGCCTTCGCGAATTGTTCTTTCATGTCGGCGGTGGCGAGCACGCGGTTGATGTCGCCGGCGATCCTGTTGACGAGATCCGCCGGCATGCCGGCCGGCCCCCACACGCCGAACCACAGCAAAAACTCGAAACCCTTCACGCCGGCTTCGGCGATCGTCGGCACGTTCGGCAACTGGGCCGAACGCTTGCCGCCGCTGACCGCGAGCGCGCGCAGCTTGCCGCTCTGCACGAAAGGCAGCGCCGCGGTGATCGGTGCGAAATAGCCGGTCGTGCGCCCGCCGATGATGTCGGTCACGACTTCCGGCGTGCCTTTGTACGGGATATGCGTAATGTCGACGCCGGCCATCAGTTTGAATTTCTCGAGGTTCAGATGCGTGCCGGTGCCGACGCCGGCCGAGCCAAAGTTGAGCTGGCCCGGCTTCGCCTTCGCTTCCGCGATCAGTTCGGCGACGGACTTGATGCTCGACGAGGGATTGACGACGAGCACGTTCGGCTGCGACGCGACCGCTGCGATCTCGACAAAGTCCTTGAGCGTGTCATAAGGCAGCTTGGCGTACAGCGCCGGATTGATGCTTTGCGCCGAGGAATTGAACAACAGCGTGTAGCCGTCGGGGGTCGATTTCGCCACCGCCGCGGCGGCAATGGAACTGCCGGCGCCGGCGCGATTGTCCGCCACCACGTTCTGACCCCACGTATCGCCGAGCTTCTGCGCGAGCATGCGCGCGAGGATGTCCGTCGAAGTGCCGGCGGGAAATCCGATGAACATGTGCACCGGCCTCACCGGAAAGTTCTGTGCGAACGATGAACCCGCGCCCAGCGACAGCAACATCGCGGCAAGGATTCTAATCAGATATTTCATTTACTACCTCTCGGAGCAATTGTTATGAGTATCCGTCATGCCCGCGTAGGCGGGCATCCAGAAACATTTCAATCCCCTGGATTCCCGCCTACGCGGGAATGACAGAATTATTATTCACGCCTTCGTCAAGACAGCCCATCGCTCAACTGCACGTTCTCGGATTTCAGCTCGACGCCCGATGCCTTCGCCTGCAGGAGCAGCAGCTGCGAGAAATCCTGATCGTAGCCGCCGTCGATCAGTTTCTGCACCTGCTCGCGCGCGCTCGCGGTCGTCGGCATCGGCACGCCCCGCGCCTTCCCGGCATTCAAGCCGAGGTCAATGTCTTTGCGCAGCAACTCCGGTGTGAACGTCACATGGAAATCGAGGTTGGACAGCGCCGGCGTTTTGTAGCGCGTGAACATCGAGCCCATCACGCTCTTGTTCAGGAAATCCAAAAATGCATGGCGCTGCATGCCGGCCTTCTCCGCGAGCACCGTGATTTCGCACAGGTTCTGGATCACGACGCCCAACATCACGTTGTGGCAGATCTTGGCGATGCGCGACAACTCGCCGTCGCCCACGTAGCTGACACCCTGGCCGATCGCTTCGAGGTACGGCGCGACCGCGTCGAACGCGTCCTTCGGACCCGATGCAACCACCGTAAGCTTGCCCGCCTTGATCACCTTCGCGTTGCCCGACACGGGGGCGGCGAGAAACTTGACGCCCTCCTTGGCGAGCTTCTCGCGGATTTCCGCCGATTCCTCGAGCGAGATCGACGTGCTGTCGACGACGATTTTCGGCTTCTTGCCTTTGGCCATCACGCCGTTGGCGCCGAACAACACTTCCTTGACGTCCTTGCCGGTCGATACCATCGTGAACACGATGTCGCATCCGGCGAGGTCGGGCAGCGTGGCGACGACCTGCGCGCCGTACTGCTTGAGCGGCTCGGCTTTCGATTGGGTGCGGTTCCATACCGCGATATCGCAGCCCGCCTGCGCGAGGCGCTGCGCCATCGCGTAACCCATGCGGCCGATGCCGATCCAGCCGAGTTTGTGTTGCTTCATGTTTGCAGTTGCCATTTATATTCCCTAAGTCAAATTCAAAAAAACGTTTGCCACAGAGGACACCGAGAATACAGAGAAATGCAAAGAAGAACTCGTCGAATTGCTCCGGTTTTGATCTTCCTCTGTGCTCTCTGTGGCTAACAGCTTTTCGCTCTGATCATTTCTGTGCCGGCGTCGCGAGCGCGCGTTCGATCCACGGCATCACGACGCGGTCGAGAATCATGCGCTGCGGCCACTGGTCCGAGCGCCCCATGTGGCCGCCGGCCGGATTGACCCACGCGTCCTTGGGGTCGCCGTGCTTCATCATCAGATACAGGTCTGCGATCGGCTGCTGGGTGTCCTTTTCGCCGTTGACGAGCAGCATCGGCGCCGACGGCTTGTCGAGAAAACCGCCGTCGAGCAGCGACAGGCGCGGCCCGTACGCCAGAAACTCGTCCATCGTTTTGACTTCGTACACCGCCGCGCGTGCCGGGAACAGATCGAACAGGTATTCGCGCGTGACGAGCCCCTTCTTCTGGAACTCGGGCTGAAAGTAGCCGTGAATGCCCACACCGTGCACCACCGCGCCGCGCAGGCGCTCGCGCTCCGTATAAGCGAGCTTGGCCGCCCAGTAACCGCTCCAGCTTTGTCCGCGCACCACGATGCGCTTCGCATCGACATCCGCGCGCGTTTGCAGGTAATCGAGCGCGCGCGAGTACATGCGCTCGGCGCCGACGTCGACTTTGAGCGGCGCCTGGCCCGTGCCCGGCATGTCGAGTGCGAACACGGCGACGCCGCGCTTGATCAGCCCGTCGCTCGTCGCCGCCACGTCCTCCTTGCGCGTGTCGAGGCCGCTGATGCCGATCACCAGGGGCGCCGGCCGCACGTTCGGCGGCAGGCGCAGATAGCCGACGATCTCCTTGCCTTCGAACGGGATGCGCACAATCTCGAGCGGCGGGTCGATGAGCTCTCCGTACTTGGCAAATGCTTCGAGTGCTTTCGCATATGCTGCTTTCTTGCCCGGAGAATTCTCGACCGGCCAGCGCGCAAAGTTGTAGGTTTCCCACGCCTGCTTGTAGCTTTCCGCGGCTTCGCGCGGCGCCGATGCCTGCTGCGCCTTCGCTTTTTCGACGTAGCGGTCGCCGATGCGGCTGAACGCGGCGGCCCACGCGTCGGGTTCCAGGCTGTTCAGGTTGGACATTGCCTCGCGCACGTCCTCCGGCTTGACCCCGCCGACCGGCGGCAGATTGCGGTCGGCGCGGCGCTGCGTCTCCTGCTTCAATTCGGCGAGATCGCGCGGACCGGTGCTTTGCGCGCATGCCATCGAGGACGTGAACAGCCCTGCGGCCAGCATCAACACCGCGCATTTGAGTTCTCTTCTCACCTCTCTCCTCTCGCCTCTCATGCGTTGAGCGCCTGCGTCCAGTCGCGGGTTTCGAGCACCGTTTTCACTTCGCGCAGGAACGCCGCCGAATACGCGCCGTCGACCGCGCGGTGATCGAAAGTCTGCGCGAGCACGCCGACGGGCCGGATCGCGATGCTGTCGCCGGCGTCGCTCTCGATCACGACCGGCTTCTTCTTCACGCCGTCGGTCGACAGGATCGCGACCTGCGGCTGGTTGATGATGGGCGCGGTGATCAGCGTGCCGAACACGCCGGAATTCGACAGCGTATAAGTGCCGCCGCTCAATTCGTCGGGCTTGAGACGGTTCGCGCGCGCACGCAATGCGAGATCGTTGATCTCGCGTGCAATCTGCGGCAGCGATTTGTTCGGCACGTCCTTCACCACCGGCACGATCAGGCCGTCGAAGTTGAGATCCACCGCGATGCCGATATTGATGTTCCCGTGCAGCACGAGGTCGTCACCGTCGAGACTTGCATTCAACAGCGGAAATTTGGCGAGCGCGACCGACACCGCGCGCGCGATGAACGGCAGATAGGTGAGCGCGAAACCTTCGCGCGCTTTCCACGCAGTACCCGCCGCGGCGCGCGCCTGATCGACGCGCAGAAAGTCGACTTCTATCGCCTGCAGCACGTGCGGCACGGTCTGCCATGACTGAGTGAGATGCCCGGCGGTGCGCTTGCGGATGTTGTTGAGCGGTTTGCGCTGCCCGGCCATGATTGGCGAAGGCGCCGGTGCACGTTGCGGCGCCGCGGCGCTCTTGCCGCGTTGAGCGATGAAACTCTGTACGTCTTCGCGCGTGATGCGCCCGTCGCGGCCCGTGCCCTTGATGTCGGCGGGATTCAATTGATGTTCGGCCACGAGACGGCGCACGACCGGCGACAAGCGATCGCCCGCGTCCGCGGGGGCGAAACGGGGTGCTGCAGTGGCAGCAACAGCCTCGGCGCGAGTCGCGACCGGTGCGGCCTTCGCGGCGACAGGCGCGATGGCTGCCGCACCGCTCTCGCGAATGACCGCCAGCGGCGCGCCGACTTTGGCGGTCACGCCTTCCTGCACGAGGATCTCGGCGATGACACCGGCGACCGGCGCCGGTATCTCGGTGCTGACCTTGTCGGTCTCGACGTCGAACAGCATCTCGTCCGCTTTCACCGCGTCGCCGACTTTCTTGTGCCACTTGGTGACGACGCCTTCGGTAACCGTCTCGCCAAGCTGCGGCATTATCACTTCCATCTGCTTCCCCTGGAGCTATTGCCACAGAGATCACAGAGTTCACCGAGAATTCGAACCAATCCTAGCTCTCTGTGTGCTCTGTGCTCTCTGTGGCTAAAGTTTTTGCCCGTTTGCTTCGTAAACAATTTTTCCACCGACCATCGTCATCAGCGGCTTGATGTCCTTGATCTGATCGGCCGGTACTTGCAGGTAATCGCGGTCGAGTACCAGCAGATCGGCATAGCGGCCGGGCATGAGCGCGCCGAGTTTGTTGTCCTGGAACACGATATAAGCATTGTTGCGCGTGTGCGCAATCAGCGCTTCTTCACGGGTCAGCGTCTGCCGGTTGACCTTCTGGCCGCCGAGCATTTTTCCGGTGACCGCGAACCACAGGCTGTAGAACGGGTTCGACGTCGTGACCGCGGTTGCATCCGAGCCGAGACCCCACGGAATCCCGCTGTCGCGCACAAGCCGGAACGGCGGCATGTCCCACGCACGCTCGCCGTGCGCCTTGTGCTCCAGCGCGCCCTGGATCAGCGGCCGCGAGTGGATCTGCGCCGTCATGCCGAGCCGCTTCATGCGCTCGATCTGCGCGGGCGTGACCTGATCGACGTGCGAAAACGCCCAGCGCAGTCCCTTGATCGGCTTGTCGCGGTTGATCTTTTCATAGATGTCGAGGAATGCATCGATCGAGTTCTCCATCTCGACGTGCGCGTTCACGTAGAGCCCCTGTTGCGCGGCCGCCCGCACGATGCGCTCCCACTGGGCCAGGTCCTCCGGCTTCGTGTTGCCGCGCGGCGCGAGCAATGTCGTGTACACGCCGTTGTATACGGACTCGCCGTAGCCGACGTTGTCGAAATAATCCGTGCCCTGAAACGGCTTGAAGCTCGGGATCTCGGACACCACCTTGTCCACTTCCTGCGGCGTCGCGGGCTGGCGCATGATCTGCCAGAAAATCCGGATATTGAGTTCGCCGCGGTCCGCGAGCTCGCGATACGGCTCGTAATGTTCATCGGTCATGCCGCGGCCGCCGGCGTCCAGCCACGCGGTCAGGCCCACCGAATTCAAAAAGGCGATGACGTCCCGCGCGTTCTGCCGCCACTGCGCCTTGTCCGCGAGCGGCACCTTCGCCGCCATGAACGCGACACCGCCGGCGCCGGTGACGAGCCCGGTCGGCGCGCCCGCCGCGTCCTTCTCGATCGTGCCGCCCGGCGGATTGGGCGTCGTCCCGTCGATCTTTGCTGCTTTGAGCGCGGCGGTATTGAGCCAGGTCTGGCGGTAGATCGCCTGCAGCGCGACCGGGTTGTTCGGCGCAAGCTGGTCGAGTTCCGCGAGCGGAAAGCCGCGCGGATCGTCGGTGAACTGCTCCTCCGACCAGCCGCCGAGCGTGACGATCCAGTCGCCCGGTTTCGCCGCGCGCACGCGCTCCTTGATCATTTTCAAGACTTGCGCCCGCGATGTGATGCCGTCGAGCCGCATTTCTTCATGCCACTTCTCTGCGACGCGCACGAAATGGGCGTGGTTATCGATCAGCCCGGGGATGACGGTCTTGCCCTTGAGGTCGACTTTCTTTGTGCCCGCACCTGCGAGCTTCGCAATTTCCGCGTTCTTGTCCACCGCGACAATCCGGCCGTCTTTGATCGCAACCGCCTGCGCGATGCTGAACCGGTCGTCGACCGTGACGATCTTGCCGTTGACGAGGATGGTGTCGGCAACCTGCGCGGCGTACGTCAAAGGCAAAACGAAAAAAGCTTCGCCGCCAAGGACGCCAAGGACGCGAAGGAAAAGCAAAAACAATGAAGACCTGGATATGAAAGCAGCGGACCCTGCCGAAGTATCCCTTGATGCCAGTCGTTTAATTTGTTTTCCTTGCATTTGTCTTTCCTTTGCGTCCTTCGCGTAACCCTCAAGGGGGTATTGAAATGAATCCTTTGCGGCAAAGCTTTAAGAGTTAATCCATCTTCTCGCGGATTTCGCGCACGATGCGGGGGACCGACGGGATCGTGTTGTCTTCGAGCAGGTCCGCCGAGGGCAAAGGCACGTGCGGCGTCGTGATGCGCACGATGGGCGCGTCGAGGTTCCAGAAACACTCTTCAGCGACGATGGACACGATTTCCGCGCCCCAGCCGCACAGCCGCGGGTTCTCCTCGACCGTGAACAGACGCCCGGTCTTGCCGACTTCGGCGAGGATGGTTTGCGTGTCGAGCGGCACCAGCGAACGCAAATCGATCACGGTGCAGGCGATGCCGTGCTCTTTCTCGAGGATCACCGCCGCGTCGAGCGCCTTGTGCACCATCGACGCGACAGCGACTATCGTGCAGTCCTTCCCGTTGCGCAACACCTTGGCCTTGCCGAGTTGATCGACGTATTCGCCGTCGGGCACTTCACCTTTCATCGGATACAGCGATTTCTGCTCGAAAAACAAAACCGGATCGGGATCGCGCACCGCGGCAGCGAGGAGCCCCTTGACGTCGGCGGGAAACGCCGGCGCCACCACCTTGATGCCGGGGATCATCATCGCCCAGTTTTCCACGGCCTGCGAATGCTGCGCGCCAAAGCGCGAGCCCGCGCCGTTGGCGGTGCGGATCACGAGCGGCAGCGAAATCTGGCCGTTGGTCATGTAGCGCGACTTGGCAATTTCGTTCGCGACGATGTCCCAGCACACCGCCAGAAAGTCCGAGAACATGATTTCGGCGATCGGCCGCAAACCTGTCATCGCGGCACCCATCGCAGCACCCAGTATCGCCTGTTCCGAAATCGGGCAATCGCGCACGCGCCTGGGCCCGAACTTGTCGAGCAGGCCCACCGTCGCCTTGAATACGCCGCCCGCGTGCGCGACATCCTCGCCGAGGAACACGACGCGCTCGTCGCGCTCCATCTCCTGCGCGATGCCGGCCGCGACCGCGTCGCGATAAGTCAGTTCCGCCATGCTGCACCCCCGTCGGCCCACACGTTTTTCTCGATATCGTCGACCGACGGCAACGGCGACGCTTTCGCGGTCGCGGTTGCCGCATCCACTTTGCCCATCGCAGCAGCTTCCATGTCCTTCAGTGTCGGTTCGTTGAAACCTTCTTTGAGCAGGCGCCCGCGATACATCACGAGCGGATCGCGCAAGAGCCACTTCTCGAGCTCGCCTTCGGGCCGGTACTTGCCCGGATCGGCGCGCGAATGCCCGCTGTGGCGGTACGTCATCGCTTCGATCAGCGACGGCCCCCCGCCCGCGCGCGCTTTGGCGAGCGCGTCGCTCGCGACCTTGTAAACGGCATCGGCATCGTTGCCGTCGACCACGATCGAAGGCAATCCGTACGCGGAAGCACGGTCGGCGGCCGGATGCTCGACCGCCGTCACCGCTGAAATCGGCGTGTATTCCATGTAGAGGTTGTTCTCGCAGACGTAGACCACCGGCAATTTCCACACCGCGGCGAAATTCAGCGCCTCGTGAAACGCGCCGATGTTGGTCGTGCCGTCGCCGAAGAAACAGACTGAAACCTGTTCGGTCCCGCGATACTGCGCCGACCACGCCGCACCCGCCGCCACCGGCAGATGCGCGCCGATGATTGCGTACGAACCCATCGCGCCCTTCTTGACGTCAGTCAGGTGCATCGAGCCGCCCTTGCCGCCGAGCAATCCGCACTGGCGCCCCATCAGTTCGCCGAGCACGCCTTCCATCGACGCGCCGCGTGCGAGCGTGTGCGCGTGACCGCGATACGTGCAGAAAGTCCAGTCGTCGGGACGCATCGCGACGCCGAACGCGGCGGCGATGGCTTCCTGGCCGAGCGACAAATGACTTGTGCCCTTGATCAGGTTTTGCAGGAACAGATCGTACGCGCGCTTCTCGCAATAGCGCAGTTCGAGCTGCAGGCGATACAGCTCGCTCCTGGTCTCGCGGCCGATTTCCATTACCGGCGCGGCGGCCGCTTTCTTGTTTGATGCTGACTTCACCATAACGCTCCTGACTTTAATTCCCTCCCCTTCAGGGGGAGGAGTTTCGCTTGATTCAATATTTATTCGCGATCGGCAATTCCTGCGCCGGGAACAACGTGATGATCTTGGCGCCGTTCGGCGTCAGCACCACTTCCTCCTCGATGCGCGCGGCCGACACGCCGTCCGTCGCCGGACAGAAAGTTTCGACCGCGAACACCATGCCGGCTTTCAGCTCGTACGGGTCTTTCAGCGAATTGAGCCTCGACACCAGCGGCCGCTCGTGCAAGCCGAGGCCGAGGCCGTGGCAGAAGTTGAGGCCGAACGCCGACATTTCGGTTTCGAACCCGATCTCCGTCGATTTCGGAAACATCTTTGCGACCTGGTCGGTCGAGACCCCCGGCTTCAGCATGCTGATCGCGCCGTCCATCCACTGCCGCGCTTTTTTGTAGGCGTCGTGCTGCGCCTTGGTCGCGCTGCCCACCGTGAACGTGCGGTAGTAGCACGTCTTGTACCCCATGTACGACTGGATGATGTCGAAATACGCCTGATCGCCGGGCCTGATCATGCGGTCGGTGAAATTGTGCGGATGGGGGCTGCAGCGCTCGCCGGCGATCGCGTTGATCGCCTCGACGCAGTCAGAGCCCATTTCGTACAGGCGCTTGGTGGCGAGCGCGACGATTTCGTTCTCGCGCACGCCGGGTTTCAACGCCTCGAAGATGTCCTGATAGACGCCGTCGCCCATCGCGGCGGCCATGTTGAGCAGCGTGATCTCGTCGACGCTTTTGATTTCGCGCGCTTCGAGCAACACCTGCTGGCCGTCCTGCACCTTCAGCCCGAGCTTCTGCAGCGCGAACAGGAACGGCGGCTCGACGACGTCGATGCCGAGCGGCATGTCGGCGACACCTTCCTGCACGAGGATGTCGTAAATTTCTTTCGCCGCTTCCTCGAAGAGCCCGACGCGCGGGTTGATCGCGCCGCGCAGGCCGACGTTGCCCGCGAGGCAATGATTGGTCGGCAGCCACGGCGCGTACAATTTGTGATGGCGCGCGGCCGAGCCGAAGTCCCACACCCAGGGTTCGCCGTTGCCGGTCAGTAGCGTCCAGCGCGTCAGCTTGTCGCGCGCCCACTCGCCGATCACCGTACTCGAGATGTAGCGCATGTTGTACTGATCGAACACGAGCAATGCGCCGAGTTTCGACTTCGCGAGCGCATTGCGCGTGCGCGCGAGCCGGTATTCGTGCAAGCGGCGGAAATCGACGCGTTCTTCGAAATCGACCTGCATGCGGCCGGGCGCCTGCAGCGGGCGGTCCCAGCGGTGGCGCGGATTCGCCGGATTGAACAACCCGTCGGGCGCGCTGCTGACACCTTTTTTCGGATTGATGCTCGACGGCTTGACGAGGGTGCGTTCGGGTTTCCTGCTTTTGCGTGTCATATGCGTACTCCGAAAATTCCATGTCCTGCAGTTGATACGGTTCGTGCGGGCGCCTGCTACACGCCGAGCATTTCAAAATAACCCGGATTATAACGGTCGCCCGCGCGGGCACCGGGTTTGAACGTTTGCGCGAGCAACTCGAGTTCCGCCGGCGTCAGCGCCAAATCGAGCGCGGCGACGTTCTGCTCGAGATATTTCTGCTGCTTGGTGCCGGGGATGGGAATGATATCCGCGCCCTGCGCAAATAGCCATGCGAGGGCGACCTGCGCGGTGGTCGCGCGGTGCCCGGCGGCGATTTTTTCGACGGGCTTCAGAAGCTCCAGATTGCGTTCGAGATTGCCGGGCTGAAACCGCGGCTGCTTGCGCCGCTTGTCGTCGGGGGCGATGTCGTCCAGCTTGCGCACCGTGCCGGCCAGCAGCCCGCGGCCGAGCGGCGCATAAGGTACGAACGCGACGTCGAATTCGCGGCACGCGGGCAGGATTTCAGGCTCGACGTCGCGCGCCCACAGCGAATATTCCGTCTGCATGGCCGTGATCGGATGGATTTTGAAGGCGCGCGTGAGCGACTGACGGCCGGCTTCGCACAAGCCCAGGTAGCGCACCTTGCCCTTTTTGACGAGATCGGCCATCGCGCCGACGGTGTCTTCGATCGGCACCGCCGGATCGACGCGGTGCAGGTAATACAGATCGATCACGTCGAGCTTCAGGCGCTGAAGACTCGCGTCGCACGCCTGCGGCACGTATTCTGGACGCCCGTTGTAACCTTTTTTGCCGTCGGGCAGATCGAAGTTGCCGAACTTGGAGGCGACGACGGCTTTATCGCGGCGGCCCTTGAGCGCCTCGCCGAGCAGGCGCTCGTGCCGGCCTTCCATGTAGCGGTCCGCGGTGTCGAAAAACGTGACGCCCAGATCGAGCGCGCGATGCATCGTCGCGATCTGCACCTCGTCGTCGCGTTCGCCGAAATCGGTGGTCGTGCTGCCCATGCCGAGGCCGACTGCGGACACCATGAGTCCGCTGTTGCCGAGTCTGCGCTGTTTCATTTTGTCTCCCTTTCTGATGCGCGGCGCGCCGCGTCAGTCGGCCTTGATGCCGGCTTCCTTGATGACCTTGCCCCACTTCGCGATTTCCGCTGTCAAAAACGCGCCGAATTCGACGGGCGTCGTCGCGATGGTTTCCGCGCCCTGCGAAAGGAGTAACGCTTTGGCTTCGGGCGTCTGCAGCGCGGCGACCGCGTCACGATTGATCTTGGCGACGATGGCCGGCGGCGTTTTCGCGGGCGCGAAGAGACCGAACCACACGCTCGACTCGATGCCCGGATAGCCCGCTTCCACGATGCTCGGTATATCGGGCGCCGCTTCGAAGCGCTTCTTGCTCAATACCGCGAGCGCCTTGATGCGGCCGGACTTCAATTGCGAGTTGATCGTCGTCGTCGACAGAAAGGCGGCCTGCGTTTCGCCGCCGACCAGCGCGGTCAGCGCGAAACCCGCGCCCTTATAAGGAATGTGCACGAGTTTCGCGCCCGTCATCTGGTTAAAGAGCTCGCCCGATAACTGGCTGCTCGTGCCGCCGCCCGCCGAACCGTAATTGACGCCGCCCGGCTTGGCTTTGGCATACGCAATGAATTCCTTCAGGTTGTTCGCCGGCACCGCTGCGTGTATGGCGAGCGCGATGCCGGAATTGGACACCAGCGCGATCGGCGCGAAATCTTTCACCGGATCGTAGCCGAGATGCTTATACAGAAACTGCGGGCTCGCATGGGTGCCGATGTGGCCCTGCATCAGCGTGTAACCGTCGGGTGCCGATTTCGCGGCGATTTCCGCGCCTATCATGCCGCCGGCACCCGGCCGGTTATCGACGACGACCTGCTGATGCCACTTCTCGCTCAATTTCTGCGCAATGAAGCGCGCGCTGATATCGGAGGTACTACCCGGCGAGCCGGTAATCAGACGCACCGGCCGGTTTGGAAAACTGGACGCGGGGTCGGCGCCCTGCGCGGCGCAGAGCGCCGGAGCCAGCGCGAGCAAAAATGCAAGTGCGCTCGAAGTTTTCTTCATGAGTTCACCACTTAATGAGTCACGTAATACTGCAACGGCAGCCGATGCAGGCATTCGGCGCCGTCGCGCGTGATGCGAAACAGATTGCCGAGCTGCAAACCGGCAGTCTCGTCATGCGTAACGACATTGGGCTGCACGACGACGCACATGTTTTCTTCGAAGGTAAACTTCGGCCCCAACTCGCCGCGGCGGCCGGTAGACTCGCGCGTGCCTATGCTGGGCGGCAAAAGGCCGATACCGAAGCCGTGCAGAAAGCCGTCGTTGATAGTGAACCCGCGCTCGGCGATCACGTCGCCGGCATCGAGCACATCTTCGCTCGTCGCGCCCGCGCGCAGCGCCTTCACGCAGCGCTCGTAGGCCTCAAGCGTCGTATCCCACAACTTGCGATACAGCTCGCCGGGTTCGGTGCCGATGAATATCGGCCGGTGCATCTGCCCCGAATAACCCCAGTGGCTCACGCTGATCTCGGTATTGATCACGTCGCCGCGCGCGATCACGCGGTTGGACAGGTTCTGCCGCGGCACGCACGCGCCCGCGCCGTCTTGCGCGCCCGACGACAGATAGCACAAATGCGGCAGCCCGCCGCCGTGCAACGCAGTCGATTCGACGATGGCGCCCAACTCGTACTCGCGCATGCCCGGCTTCACGTTGTCGATCAGGCTTTGCAGCGCGGCGTCGGTCAGTGCGGCGCCTTTTTTCAACCAGTCGATCTCTTCCGCGCTCTTCACGAGCCGCAGGCGGCGAAACGCGCGCGTCACGTCCTTGAATTGCCAGCCGGCGAGCACACGCTGCCACGCGAGATAGCTTTGCACCGGCATGTCGCCGACGTAACCGAGCGTCGCCTTTGCGAGGCCAGCATCGACCAGGTGGTTCGCAATCGACGCCGCGGAACTCGCCCCGCCCCATTCCGTGCGGATCGCGGACGCTTCGCGCGCGTTGGGCACGTGATTGAACGATTGCACGAACATGACGGGCTCGTGCGCGGCAGTGACGACGACGTAGTTGGTGCGGTTGCCGAGAAAGCCGGACAGGTAATGAATATCGGCATGATTGTGCCGCGAAACGCCGGAATCGCCGTAGACCACCAGCGCGTCCAGCCCTTCAGCCGTCATCAGCGCACGCGCAGCCGCATGCCGGCGCGCAAACTCGGCGGCGGAAAACCTCGGATACAGCGTTTCGCTCATGCGCTTTTGCTTTTCACGATTTCGGCATTCCGAATTGCTGCGTGAGCCAGTCGGCCATTTGCGTCTGATACATATAGCGGCGGTTGTTGACCACGTGATTGCCGCCTTTGACGATGTTGAGCACCGTCGGGCCCGACGCTTCCGCAGCGATGCGCTCGGCGTTGTGCGGCGGCGTCAGGTGGTCGAGCTCGCCGCCGACCACATACAGGGGGCAGGTGATATTTTTCGCCGCGCCCGCGAGCGTCAGCGTCTGCGCTACCGCGCGCGCTTCTTCCATCGTCTTCGCGTGGCTGCGCACCTTGAATGCCTCGCGCGACAATTCGTTGCGCGCATCGAAAACTTCGACCCAGCTGTAAGGTCCCGACAGCGACACACACGCCTTCAGACGCTTTTCGAATGCCGCCGCGCGTGCGGCGTAGTAACCGCCGAGCGACACGCCCATCACGCCGATGCGCGACGCATCGAGATCCTGGCGCGTCTCTATATAGTCGGCGACCGCCCCGACCGGCACCTCGAAGTCGCCGCGGATCGGCAGCGTGTACTCGGCTTCGCCCTGCCCCGGACCGTCGAACGGCAGAGTCGCCATGCCGCGGTCGAGCAGCAGAGTTTCGTAAAAGTCCATCTCTTCCTTGGTCGAATCGAGCCCGACGCAGAGGATGACGACCGGCGGCTTCGCCACTCCCGCGGGCTTGCGCAGGACGCCGGACAGCGTTTTGCCCTCGTACGGGATCGCCACGCGCTCGCCGGGCGGGTTCAAGTGCGGCAGCGCGAGATTGCGGCATTCGACCGTTTTCGCGTGCGCCGCCTTCATTTGCGCAAGATCGTGCACGAACATGAACTTGCCGAAGTGATAGCAGAGCGCTGCGCGCGTGAGATGGCCCGCCGCGCTTGTGTTATAGCCGTCCGCCAACGCCTGGCGCCCGATTTCCTCGTGCACGGCGGCGCGCGCCGACCACGCCGCGCACCATTCGTCCCAGCGCGTAATGCCGCCGGTCACTTCCTCGAAATCCGCGAGGGGCACGCCGCTCGCGACAAACCGCGGCGCCCACGCGCGCAACGCGATCTCTACGCGCTTATCTTTTATCGGAGCATCCATATTTTAAAGTCGAAAAAACCGTGAGCCACAAAGGGCACAGAGAACCCGGAGTAAAACAAAAGTGCAAGGCTTGGCGGATTTGCGTTCTTCCCTGTGACCTCCGTGCTCTCTGTGGCAAAAACGCGTTAGTCAGCCTTGGCGCCCGACGCTTTGACGACCTTGGCGAGGCGCTCGACTTCGGACTTGATAAACGCGTCGAACTGCGCCGGCGACATCGGATGCGGCGTCGCGCCCTGTGTAAGCATGCGCTCTTTCACGTCCGGCGCCGCGAGTATGCTCACCGCTTCCTTGTTGAGCTTGTCCTTCACGTCTTTCGGCAACTTCGCGGGCCCCAGCAGTCCCGTCCACAGGTTGAACTCGAAACCGGGCACGCCCACTTCGGCAGCGCCGGGCAGATCGGGCAGCACGGGCGAGCGCTCCTTCGTCGATACCGCCAGCGCCGTGATCTTGCCGCCCTTGATCAGCGTTACCGCGCCGGTGATCGGCGAAAAGAAAAACGATACGCTGCCGCCGATGACGTTGGTCAGCGCTTCAGGCGTGCCTTTGAACGGCACGTGCACCACGTTGATGCCGGCGGCGAGCTTGAACTGCTCCGCGTTGATGTGCGCGCCGCTGCCTATTCCCGCGGACGCATAGTTGATCTGCCCGGGCTTGCTCTTGGCGAGATCGACCAGATCCTTGACCGTTTTGAGCCCGAGCGAGGGCGTGACGACCAGCACGGTGGGCGTATCGGCCACCAGCGTAATGCCCGCAAAATCCTTGACCGTATCATACGGCAGCTTGCTGTACAGCGACGCGTTCACCGCGTGCCCGACCGACACCAGCATCAGCGTATAGCCATCCGGCGGCGCGGCCAGCAGGAGTTCGGACGCAATAACGCCGCCCGCGCTCGGCCGGTTGTCGATTACGACCTGCTGCCCCCAGTGCTCGGTCATTTTCTGGCCGAGCAGGCGTGCGAAAAAATCGGTCGCGCTGCCGGCCGAAAACGGCACCAGCATGCGGATCGGCTTCGCAGGAAACTGGTCCAGCGCGCCGGCCGGGGCTGCGGCCACCAGCAATGCGCACGCGAGCGCCTTCGTTAAATTCGTCATCATCGTCTCCTCGTGGTTACTGGCTCGAGATACCGGCGTCCTTGACCAGCTTCTGGTACCTCACGTATTCGGTCTGCATCAATTTCTTGAAATCCTCCGGCGTGCCGAATGCGGGCGAGGCGCCTTGGCGCAGGAACCGCTCCTTGATGTCGGCCGTCGCGAGAATTTTTTCGATATCGCGGTTAAGCTGCATGACGATCGCGCGCGCCATGCCCGCCGGGGCGACGATGCCGAACCAGCTTTCGCTGCGAAAACCGGGCAGGCCGCTTTCCGCCATCGTCGGCACGCCCGGCAGCGAAGGCGTTGCCTGCGGCGTGCCCACCGCCACCACGTGCAGCTTGCTGTCCTTCAGCATCGGCATCACCGCGGGCAGCGGGAACAGGTACAACTGCACGCGGCCCGCGAGCATCTCGGCGAAAATATCGGGCAACAGCTTGAACGGCACGTGCACGATGTCGATGCCCGCGGCCGCCTTGAACGCCTCGCCGGCAATGTGCGAGGAACTGCCGATGCCGGCCGAACCGAAATTCAACTGACCCGGCCTGGATTTCGCGAGCGCGATCACATCGCTCACCGATTTGACCGGCAGTTGGGGAGACACCACGAGCACGTTCGGCAGCGATGCGACCTGGGTAACGAATACAACGTCTTCCAGCGGGCGGTACGGCGGATCTTTTTGCAGCAACGGCTGCATCAGATGCGGCTGACCGACCATGCCCAGCGTATAACCGTCCGGCGCGCCTTTCGCGACCAGCGTGCTGCCGACGATGCCGCCGGCGCCGGGCCGGTTATCGATGACGACTTGCTGG
>CAZEAX010000012.1:0-7287 GCA_964510405.1 uncultured Streptomyces sp.
TCATGGGGGAACACACGAATTTCGCATCGACATTGCTCACCGGGATGCGCGGCATCACGCCCGGGTCTTCGATGGTGACATGATAACCGCGCTCCGCTTCGACGGGCAGCGGCGTGCCGAGTTGAGCGCTCAACCGGCCTGAAGCGGCGCCTGCTGCGATCACGACGCGTTCGACCGGCTGCGGCTTGCCATCGACGACGATTGCAGTCACGTTGCGGCCGTTCGTTTGAAAGCCGGCGACTTTGCCGCACAGTATGGTCGCGCCATTGCGCTCGGCGTCGTTCGCGATCGCGCGCACGAGCTGATGCGGGTTCTTGCAGCGCCCGTTGTCGGGCAGCAGCATGCCGCTTTGAAACACCGGCGCAAGCGCAGGCTCGAGCTCGCGGATTTCCATGTGGTCGAGCAGTTGCGAGCGCACGCCGGCCAGTTCGCGCATGCGCTGCGCGAGCGCGGAGCCTTGGGCTGCGTGCGGTTTCTTCGAAACGTAAAGCTGGCCGCAGCGCTCGATCAGCGCGGCCGCATCGGTACCGCGCGTGAGCTCGTCGTACGCGACGAGCGTGCCCTTGTGCAATTCGTGCATCGCGCGCGAAGTCCTCAACGCCGCGTCTTCGCCGCTCGATTTCAACGCTTTGAACAGCCACGGCAGCGCTTTGAGCGCATACGCCGGACGCACGGCGAGCGGTCCGTTCTGCGCGAGCCAGCCCGGCAGTTCCTTCAGAAAGCCCGGAATCAGGTACGGCACGACCGCGCCGGGACTCAGGTTGCCCGCGTTGCCGAACGAAGCGCCTTCGCCGACGGGACCGGCGTCGATCAACGTGACTTTAAATCCCTTACGCTGCAGCCACGCCGCGGAGCAGACGCCGACGATGCCCGCGCCAATGATCGTAACCTGCAATTTACTCATGACAATAAGGATTGAGCGGATTAACGGAAATCAATGCGGATTCGGTCGAATTGACAATTGACAATGAAAATAAAAAGCGCTGTTGCACTTAGTTGTCAATTGTCCATTATCAATTGTCAATTACTCCACCTTGATATTGCGTTCGCGCACGACCTTGCCCCACTTGGCCATTTCGCTTTTGACGAACTGCGCGACTTCGGCGGGCGACTTCTGGCCGTCGGGCTCGAAACCGAGATTGATCATTTTCTGCTTGAGATCGTTGTTCGCCACCGCTTCGCGCACCGCAGCGTTGAGTTTCGCAACGACGTCGCGCGGCGTGCCGGCGGGCGCCTGGATCGATTCCCACGTCGCGACGTCGAAGCCCGGCACGCCGGACTCCGCGATCGTCGGAATGTCCGGCGCGCCGGCAAGGCGCTTGCCGGTTGAAACCGCGAGCGCTTTCAATCTTCCATCGCGCGCGAAATCAATCGCGGAACCTATGCCCGGCATCATCATCGTGATGCGCCCCGCCATCACGTCGATGACGGCCGGCGCGCTGCCCTTGTAGGGCACGTGGATCATCTCGATGCCCGCCGCGCTGAGAAACATTTCGCTGGCGAGATGCGCGGAGCTGCCGATGCCGAACGACGCGTAGTTGAGTTTGCCCGGCTGCGCTTTGGCCATCGCGATCAGTTCCTTGACCGAGTTCGCCGGCAGATTGTTGTTCGCGATCATGAGGAGAGGCACGATCGCCATCACGGCGACCGGCGTGAAGTCCTTCTCGATGTCGTAATCGAGCTTGTAGAGGCTCGGATTGATTGCGAACGAGGCCGATACGAAGAGCAGCGTATAGCCGTCCGCCGGCTGGCCTTTGACGTACTGGGTGGCGACTATCGTATTGGCGCCCGCCTTGTTGTCCACCACGAATTGCTGGCCGAACTTTTCGCTCAACGCGGCGCACACGAGGCGCGCGAGCGCATCCGAGCCGCCGCCGGCGGGGAACCCGACGATGCCTTTGACCGATTTGGCGGGGTAGGCCTGCGCGCCCGCAGTTCCCGCGAGGAACGTCGGCAACAGTAACGCGGTGACGAGCGCAACAGTGCGCGCAGCGGTTCTGATTAAGGCGGACATGTGGTGGCATCTCCCGGGTCTGGTTTCAATGCGCGGCCGCGCATCGAGGCGTCGAGCAACCCCTGTAATGTAGCGACCTGCGAGATTGCGTGTCAAACGCCCTGTGCGAACCATGACAGATGGATTATGCTGGCGGCGTCGATCACCTACATTTTTAACCCGCGGGGACGATGCATGACGACCGACTTGAATCCGGACAAAAGCGCGATTGCCGACAACATCCAGCGGACCGTGGAGCGCACCGCGCTGCGCAAAGTCCGGAATCTCGTCGACGAGCTCGACGCCGAGGAGACCGCTAAAAGCCGGCTCGGCAAACGCGCGCTGATGATAGCCGTCGTGGTGGGAACGCTGGCCATGGCATGGCTCGTGTCCGGACTTATTGCAAGCGACGGGAAATACGAGCGCGGTCAGCCGGTCCAATTGCCCGACAAGGTGGTCGTGCCGAAAAAAGAATAGCTGCGCGGATTGCTAAGGAATAATTTTCTCGGCGCGGTAATGCGCGAAATGCCGCGCGAACATCGTGCCGCTGTCGAGGGTCTCGGCAAAGCCAAGCGCGCGCGCTTTGTCCATCACTGAACGAATTTCCCATTCCGGCCGCAGCAGGTAATCGCCGTACGGCCACAGTGCGACGGTCTCGAGCCGCGTCGGCTGCAGGCCGTGTTTCTTTACGAGCCGGTCCCACACCGCGCCTTTGTCGGCCATGTACGTTGCGAGCTTCACATTGCCCGGCGCGCCTGCCTGCATGCCGAAATTCTCTGCAATGCGCGGCCACAAGTCGGCCCAGCGCGGATAATCGCCGTTCACCACGTTGAACGATTGGTTCGCGCAGCGCGGCTCAATGGCCATCCACGCAATCACGCGCGCGAGCAATGCCGTGTCGGTGAACTGCGTACGCACCTGGAAGCTCGCGACGGTGCCGGGGAAGTCGAGCGGCAGGCCGAGTTCGCGCTGCACGGCGGCATAAACAGCGATGACCATCGAGGCCGAGCGCGCGTAATCGACGGCCGGGTCGCAAAACGAGTGCGGCCGCGTGGTCGAATAGCTCCAGCGCTTGCCGCGGCTCGCCGCGCGCAGGAAGTCTTCCTGATTGAAGTAGAAGTTGCGATTGGTTGCGCGCGGCGACTCTTCGGTCAGCGGCACCGGCACCGGGCCCAGTTGCGTGCCGTAGTATTTGCTGCCGTGCACCGCATGCACGTGCCCGAGTTTCGCCGCGGGCTCGACCGCATTGACGACGTTCTCCAGCATCGCGGCGTTAATTTCGACCGACTCGGGCACGCCTTCGGGGTGGTCGTAGCGCGCGGCGTAAAAAATATGCGTGACTTCCCGCAGTGCACCCAGCTTCGCCGCGCAATCCGCGGCGTCGTTGAGATCGACCGCGATCCAGCGCATGCCGGGCGAGGTGCGCGCAGAGCGCGCGAGCCCGATGACTTTCCAGCCGCCGGCGCCGAGCAGGTGCTCGACGATGCGGCGGCCGATCAGGCCGGACGCGCCAGCGATCAATGCGGTTTTGATCGTCACGTAAGCTAAGCCGTCGAGGGGAAACCGTAGAGCCGCGCGGGATTGTCGACGAGTATGCGGTTGCGCACCGCGGTGTCGGGAAACCAGTCGCAAAAGAGATCGATCAGATCGCCGTCGTCGGGGTTCACTTCGGGCGGGTAATGATTCGGATGCGGCCAGTTGGTGCCGAATACCACGCGGTCGGGACGCGTCTCGACGAGCGCGTGCGCGAACGGTTTCATGTCGGCGTAGTCGGGCGGCCCGGACCTGGAACGGTGATACCAGCTGGAAATTTTGACCCAGCAATCGTCGCGATCCTGCAGGATGTGCAGCAGCGCCTGGAAACCCGGCGAGTCGACCGTATCTTTGCCGCCGCGCACGCAGCCCAGGTGGTCGAACACCAGCGCGGCCTGGGCTTGCATCAGCTCCGATTCGAGTTCCGCGATTTCCCTGTTGTTGCCCATGTGCAGCTGCAAATGCCAGCCGAGCGGCCCGACTTTCTGCGCCAGGATGTCGATGAGTTCGCTGCCGCCGTAGCCTTTGACGTGAGTGGAGAGTCGCGCGCCGCGCATGCCGCCCGCGTGCAGGCGCGCGAGTTCTTTATCCGTGACGTCCGGACTCACGCCGCAAACGCCGCGCGCGCGCTCCTGGCCCAACCCGGCGATGATGTCGAGCGAGAGCGAGTTGTCGAAGCCGTACACGCTCGCGTTGACCTGCACGGTGCGCGTGAGTCCCATCGTCCTGGCCATGGTCAGATAGCGTTCAAGCGGCAGGTAGGGCGGCGTGTAGCTGCGATGCCCGGTCAGCGGATATTTCTCGGGGTCTTCGAAGACGTGGCAGTGGCAATCGGTACTGCCGGCGGGAAGCTGATGGCGCGGTTTGCGCGGGTTCGGGTGCGGGCCTATGCAGGCTGGTGCTGTCGACATTTATTCGGGACCTTTCTCGAAAATTCTTTAGCCGCAGATAAACGCGGATAATATTCTTAAATAAGCATCCTCCCCTTCAAGGGGAGGACCGAGGTGGGGATGGGTGCATTGCGTTGTTTCAGTGAAACACCCATCCCCCTCCCAGCCTCCCCCTTGAAGGGGAGGAAATCTTCAATTTAATCTGCGTTTATCTGCAGCCCTCATCATTTTAATTACCTGGCCAGCCCGAGATCGGTCAGGATCCCGCGCGCTTCTTCAAATTCCGCTTTCAGGTATTTCGCGGTCTCGGTGCTGTTGCGGTACACGTTTTCGATCTGGCTTTGCTCGAGATCTTTTTTCCACGCGTCGGTTTTCGCGAGTTTGCCGAGGACGTCGTCCCAGTAGGCGATCTGCGCGCGGGTCATGCCGCGCGGTCCGATAATGCCGCGCCAGACTTCATGCGTGCTGTTGACACCCTGTTCCTTCCACGTCGGCACGTTTGCAAGCTCGCCGTGCGCGCGCGCCGGCGCGGTGAGCGCGAGCACACGCAGTTTGCCCGCCTCCACGTGCTGCAGTACGGCCGACGGCGGCGTCGAGGCGAGATCGATGTGTCCGCCGAGCAGCGCGGTGATTCCGTCGCCGGCCGAATTGAATGCGACCGTTTTCAGTTTCTTGATGTCGATGCCCGCGGCTTTCATCGCGAGCGCGTAGGCGAGATGCCCCGAATTGCCGAGCGAAGTGCCGATGGAAACGCTCAATGAAGCCGGATCTTTCTTGAGCCGGTCGATCAGGTCCTTGCCGGATTTGAGCGCCGAATCCGCGCGCACCGCGACGCATTCGTATTCGATGCCGAGGATGGCGAGCGCGGTGAAATCCGCGTACGGGATCATCGTCCGCCCCGTGATCTGGTTGCTCAGCATCGTCGGCGCGTTGATCATGAGCGAACTGCCGCCGGTGCGCTGGGCGAGGAAGGCGAGCGCCACCGCACCGCCTCCGCCCGGCTTGTTTTCCACCGAGATCGGCACTTCGATCAGGCGCGACTCCTGCAAAACCTTCTGCAGCATGCGCCCCATGTGGTCCTGCGGGCCGCCGGGCGAGGTGCCGACGATGATCTCGACGGATTTCTCCGGCTTCCACGCGGGTTGCGCGTGCACGCTCAGCGTCGCCGCGCAGAACAGCGCGCCGAGCGCGCATCGTGTGATTGTAAATTGTGAACCCATATCAAAATCCCCAACCTTTATTAACCGCCGATAAACGCCGATGCAATGAGTGATGAGCGAGGAGCGATCAGGTCTCCCATTACCCATTACCCTAGTCAATCTTGGCGCCCGAGTCGCGCACGACTTTCGTCCATTTTACGAGATCGCTCTTGAGAAACGCCGCGAACTGCTCGGGCGTGTTGTGCAGCGGTTCTGCACCGAGCGCGGCAAAACGCGTGGCGACGTCGGGCGATTGCACGATCTTCACGAGTTCGGCGTGCAGGCGATTGACGACCGCGGGCGGCGTGCCCGCCGGCGCCAGCACGCCGTACCATACCGACACTTCGTAACCGGGCAGCCCCGCGGCTTCGGCAACCGTCGGCAGTGCGGGCGCCGCCGCCGAGCGTTTGTCGCTGGTGACCGCCAGTGCGCGGAGCTTGCCCGCCTGCACCTGCGGCAGGGCGATGGGCGCGCCCGGGAACATGAGCGAGATCTGGCCGCCCAGGAGATCGCTGAACGCGTTGGTCACGCCTTTGTACGGCACGTGCACGATTTTGATTTCCGCCATCGAATTCAGCATTTCACCGGCGAGATGCAGCACGCTGCCGTTGCCGGCGGAACCGTAGAGTAGTTGCGCGGGCCTCGCTTTCGCGAGCGCGATCAGGTCTTTGACCGATTTCACCGGCAGCGACGGATGCACGACGAGCACGAGCGGTGTCGTCGCGACCAGCGTGACCGGCGCAAAGCTTTTGATCGCATCGTAGGGCAGGTTCGCATAGAGGCTCGGATTGATGGTGAGCGTGCTGGCAGACATGAGCAGCGTATAACCATCCGGCGCGCTCTTGGCGACCGCTTCATTCCCGATGTTGGTATTGGCCCCGACCCGGTTGTCGACCACCACCTGCTGGCCGATGCTTTCCGTCAGTTTCTGCGCGACCGCGCGCGCCAGCACGTCGCCCGGGCCGCCGGCGGCCAGCGGCACGACAATGCGGATGGGTTTCGACGGATAGGTTTGCGCGTGCGCGTACAAGGCGAATAATGCGAGCGCGGCGCCGGCGGAAATACGGACTGCAATCCCGATCATCGCGAGTTCCTCATCATGGCCGGTTAAATCGCATTGCCCGCCGCATGCCCTTCGGAGGTGGCGGCCATGACGCCGCGGGCCACCCGGCAGTCGCCGACCACGCGCACCGCGAGCCCCGCCGCGCGCAGCGGCGCGGCGAGTTCGACGCGCGGCGCGCGCGGTGTCGCATAGGCGAAAAACGCGACATCGCCGATTTCAGTACGCTCGCCCGTATATATATTGGCGTAAGAGAGTTTGCCATCCTCGAGCTTCTCAAGGTCGCAGGGTTCCGCATGCAGCACCGTCTCGATACGCTGATCAAACAGACGCCGCAGAATCCCCTGGCGCGTCACCATCGCGACGTCCTGCGCGATGCAATCGCGCGGCGTGATCAGCACGACGCGGGCAAAGCGCGCGCGCAGGAATTCCGCCGCCGCGTACGTGCCGTCGGTGTGGTCCATGTCGAATATAACGGCGGTGCCGGGCTGGCGCGCGGTGATGCTGATGATGTCCGCCATCGCCGCGCGCAGGTCGGGCACGATCCCCGCATCGCTCAAGTCCCGGGGCAGCCACAGCGGTCGGGTCATGTCGGACCCGCAAGCGAGCACG
>CAZEAX010000012.1:7297-9912 GCA_964510405.1 uncultured Streptomyces sp.
ACGACTGTGTCGGGTTTCAAAGCAATGACGTCGGCCGCGTTCGCGGTCACGCCGAGTTCGATGCGCGCGCCCGCTTTTTGCGCCGCCGCGTGTTGATAATCGTAGACGCTGCTCAAGGCTTCGCCGCCCGGCAAGAGCGCGCGCAGGCGGGACTTGCCGCCGATTTCGCCCGAGCGGCCGAACACCGTCACGGTGTGTCCGCGCGCGGCGGCAATCCATGCAGCCTCCATGCCGGCAACTCCCGTGCCCACGACGACGACGCGTTTGCGCGTCTTCGCCGGCACCGGCCACCAATCGACTTCATCCTTGAGCCCGACGCGCGGATTGTTGTCGCACGCGATCGGCGCATGCTGCGTGGACGTGGTGTCCCAGCACGAGTTGCACGACACGCAGTAGCGGATGTCGTGCGCGCGGTTGCGCGCGGCTTTCGCGGGCCATGCCGGATCGCACACGAGCGTGCGGCCCATCGCAATGAGTTCCGCGTCGCCGCGCGCGACGATCGCGTCGGCTTCCGCGGGGTCGGTGATTCGCCCGAGCGCCACGACCGGCACATCGTTGACAGACGCGCGCAGTTCGCGCATCAGCGGCACGTACGGCGCGCGCGGACCGTTGCCGTCGGGCACGTGCAATTCGAGCGACCGCGCATGCGTGCCGTGCGCGAAGCACACGTAATCGACATTGCGCGCGGCGGTCACGTGCTGCGCGACGATCGCGGCTTCGCGCGGGCCTATGCTGCCCGGCGCGCCGTCGTCGCCCGGCAGCTTGAGGCCTATGATGAAGCCGGCACCGCATTCGGCGCGTATCGCCGCGACGATTTCGGTGACGAACCGCGTGCGGTTGGCCCAGTCGCCGCCGTATTGGTCTTCGCGCGCGTTCGAGCGCGGCGACATGAACTGGTGGAAGAGATGGCCGTGGCCCGCGGAGATTTCCACGCCGCTGAATCCGCAGCGCTGGATGCGCGCCGACGACAGAGCAAAGTCGGCGATCATCTGCTCGATCTCGGCGACGGAGAGCACGTGCGGCACGGTCCAGCTGATATCGTCGGGCAGCGCGGACGCGCCGATCGCGTCGGGGTTGCGGCCCGGCGCGTGGCGGCCGCGGCCCGAATCCTGGATCTGCCCGAGCAGGTGGGAGTCGTGCTCGCGGATCGCGGCGGCCCAGCGCTTCAATCCGTCGAGGTCGTCGTCGTTCCACGCGCGCACCTTGTAGTCGATATTTTGATGGCGCGCCATGCTCAACGGCTCGGTGACGATGAGGGCGGCGCCGCCGCGCGCGCGGTTCGCGTGATACTGGATCAGTTTGTCCGTGACGCGCCGGTTCTCGCCGAAACGCGTCGTCATCGACGCATGCACGATGCGGTTCTTCAGGCGCCGGCCGGCGAGCGTGAACGGCGACAGCAATGAAGAGTAGGGCGGAGTGCTGTCCATGGGAATGAAACGCTGCGGCGTCGCGCGGCTAGTCGGCTTTGGCGCCGGACGCTTTGACGACGCGCGCCCAGCGGGTCATTTCGCCGGCAAAAAACGCGGCGAAATCCGCGGGCGTGCCGGGCAGCGGCTTGAGGCTCATCGCCAGCAGGCGCTCGCGCATGTCGGGCGATGCAAGGGCGGCGACGATTTCGCGGTTGAGCCGCGCGACGATTTCCTTCGGCGTCCCCGCCGGAGCCATGATTCCGTACCAGACTGAAACGCGGAAATCCGCGAAGCCGGCTTCCGCCAGCGTCGGCACGTCGGGAAGCGCCGCCGATCGCTCGTCGCTCGCCACGCCGAGCGCTTTGACGGTGCCCGCCTTGATGTACGGCAGCGCGAACGGTTGATTGACGAAAAAAATCGAAATCTGCCCGCTGATGAGATCGGGCAGCACCGCGGCACCGCCTTTGTAGGGGACGTGCTGCAGGTTGATGCCGGCTTGCACGTTGAGCATTTCGCCCGCGAGATGCTCGGTAGTACCGCTGCCGCCCGACCCGAAGTTGAGCGTGCCGGGTTTCGCCTTGGCGAGCGCCACGAACTCTTTGACGGTCTTGACCGGAAGCGCGGGGCTTGCGAGCAGGACCGCCGGCGTCGTGGCAATCAACGCAACCGGCGCGAGATCGCGCGCGGGATTGAACGGCATTTTGGAATAAAGGCTGGGATTGACTGCATTCGCGGGCGAGGCGATCAGCAATGTGTAACCATCGGGTGTCGCTTTCGCCACTACGTCCGAGCCGATGTTGCCGCCGGCGCCGGTCCGGTTGTCGACGATGACTTGCTGTCCCAGCCGCCTGGTCAATTCCTGCGCCAGCGCGCGCGCCACGATGTCCACCCCGCCCCCTGGTGCATAAGGCACGATTAAACGAATTGGGCGAGTCGGATACTGCTCGCGTGGAATTGACGCCTGCGCGATTAACACGGGGGCCGCGTCCGACTCGCGGCCGGTCGCATCCCGCAAGCGGGAGCCCTGCTCACTGCTCGCGTCCAGCCCGCCTTGTGCGTACGGCACGATCAACCGAATCGATTTCGAGGGGTAAGCTTGCGCACCTGCGTCCGCGCACGCGGCGACTGCGCCCATGGCGATGACGACGCCGCGAAAAATCCTGCTTTGCATTGTTCCTCCCGGATCGATTGCGGGCGCCGGCGCTT
>CAZEAX010000012.1:10012-25869 GCA_964510405.1 uncultured Streptomyces sp.
TGTCGCACACCGTATCGAGCGTATTATACGCGTCACCGCAGCGGCAATTCGCGGGTCTGAAAAGCAAACCGCCCGCGCGAGGTATAATTTTCGCCGCTGCCAATTCCGCCATTAACAATTTCGAGGGGAGACCACCATGGGCACCATGATCCAGCTGACGGCCGCCGACGGCCATAAATTTTCCGCGTACCGCGCCGAGCCCAAGGGCAAGCCGAAGGGCGCGCTCATCGTCGTGATGGAAATCTTCGGCGTCAACAGCCACATCAAGAAAGTCACCGACGAGTACGCGGCGGACGGTTATCTCGCGATCGCGCCGGCGATGTTCGACCGCGTGCAGCCGGGGCTCGACATCGGCTACACGCCGGCGGACATCGAAGTCGGGCGCGGCATCATGCAGAAGATGAAACTGGACGACGCGCTCAAAGACATCGCCGCCGCGATGAAGAACGTGATGTCGGCGGGCAAGACCGGCATCGTCGGCTATTGCTGGGGCGGCACCGCCGCGTGGAAGGCGGCGTGCAATCTGGCGGGACTCGCGTGCGCGATACCTTATTACGGCGGCGGCATTCCCGGATTGATCGGCGAAAAGCCGAAATGCCCGGTCATGTTCCAGTGGGGCGAAACCGATCATTCGATTCCGCTCGAGAAAGCGAAAGAAGTCGCCGCCGCGCATAAGGACCAGATCCATCACTTCTATGCGGCGGGCCACGGCTTCAACTGCGACCAGCGCGGTTCGTACAACGCGGGGGCTTCGGCGACCGCGCGCGAGCGCACTCTCGACTTCCTCGCGAAGCACGTCGGCTGATTGCCAGGAAGTATTCACCAGACAAAACTTTCGTCGTTCCCGCGCAGGCGGGAACCCAGGAAACGCGACTGTATCTGGATGCCCGCCTGCGCGGGCATGACGTTATATCAGCAGTTCTCCAACATTCGTCATACGGAAGACCAGTTCAATGCGACCTTTTGAAGGCATCAAGATCCTCGACTGCACGCACGTGCTCGCCGGACCGTTCGCGGCTTATCAACTCGCGGTGCTCGGCGCCGATGTGATCAAGGTGGAAGATCCGAACGAGCCCGATCAGGCGCGCGAATCGGGCGCCGACATGGCGTTGAACAAAACGCGCATGGGCACTGGCTTCATGACCCAGGGTTCGAACAAGCGCTCGATCGCGTTGAATCTCAAGACCGAAGGCGGGCGCGAAGCGTTGAAGCGTTTGGTCAGGGACTGGGCCGACGTGCTGATCGAGAACTACCGGCCCGGCGCGTTCAAGGCGCTCGGGCTCGGCTACGACGAGCTGTCGAAATTGAAACCGAAACTCGTTTACGCATCGATGACCGCCTTCGGGCAGGACGGTCCGCGCGGCAAGCAGACCGCGTACGACATGGCGATCCAGGCGACTTCCGGTTTTACGGCGTCGACCGGCACGCCCGACAGCGGACCGATCAAAACCGGCGCGCCGGTCATCGATTATGCGACGGGCACCACCGGCGCGTTTGCGATCGCGTCCGCGCTGTATCAAACACTGCGCACCGGCAAAGGCCAGCACATCGACATGGCGATGATGGACGTCGCGCTCATGATGCAGGCGACGCACATCACTGACCACCTGCACTCGGGGCACAATCCGAAGCGCAGCGGCAACAAGATGCGCTTTGCCGAGTCCTCGATGTTCGAAGCGAAGGACGGCCTCATCCAGCTCGCGGCCTCCAACGGCCGTCAGCACCGGCGTTTCTATACCGCGATCGGCGAGACCGCGGAAGCCGGACGCGTGAGCCTGGATGAGCGTTACGCGCGTTACGACGAGAAGACCGCGATGGTCGCGAAGAAGATGAAAGAGAAAACCGCCGACGAGTGGGAAAATTATCTCGAAGACCGCCATATTCCGGCCATGCGCGTGCGCGAATTGCGCGAGACGCTGGCGGATCCGCAGTTGAAACATCGCGGATTGCTGCACCGGCACGACAATGTCCCCGGTGTCGGCAAGCCGGTGACCGTGCCCGTCGCCGCGTTCAAGTTCGCGCACGACGGCCCCTCGCTCGAGCGCGCGCCCGCGCGCATGGGCGAGCACACCGAAGCGGTGCTCAAGTCGGCCGGTTATGGCGCAGAGGAAATTACGGCGTTAAGGAAGGCGGGCGCCATCGTCTAGCAGCGGCGGCGGGGCAAGCGGCGCCGCCGCGTCAGGCCGGGATGCACCACACCTTGCGTGCGTGCTCCGGCGTCGCGATGTCGAACGGGACACCATTCGGATCGGTGTATTTGCGCTCGCTGCGCGGGCCGCCGCCGATTTCCTTGATCTGGCCGGCATAGACGCCGCCACTTTTTTCGACTTTTGCGGCCGTGGCGTCGATGTCGTCGATCAGGAATCCGAAGTGATGCAGCCCTTTCTTGGTGCCTGAATTCGCGTTCCTGTTCGCGTCGATGATCGCGAGGCTTACCACGCCGTCCGACATCATGATGGCGACGCCGGACTGGCGCACGCGCTTCATTTCGAACGCCTGCTCGTAGAACGCGGCGGTTTTTTCCATGTCGTCGACGGACAGCGTGATGTGGCGCAGCTTGGCCATGTGGTGTTCCTTTCGGCGTTAAATAATTTCAAAAATACAAAACAGCAACCGGCCGCAGATAAACGCAGATAAACGCCGATGAAATTCAAAAGCATGAATGCTTGTTTGTTTTTGCCTTATCTGCGTGTATCTGCGGCTCCAAACTGTATTGAGGCCGTTTCTAAATTTACTTTGCACTGCGCTTGCGGCTGGCCGGCGCGCATTGCTTGAAAAGATCACTGGCGGCAGCCAGTTTCTCCAACTGCTGCAACTGCGCAAAAAGTTTTTTGGCATCGAGTCTGAGTTTCGACCACGCGACGCAATCCTCGAATTTGGCCCATAGCTGGTCTGCCGTCAGTGGCGCCTGCGGGTCGCCTTTCGCGTGCCGCACCTGCTCGCTATTCAACACCGTGCCGTTGGCAAGCTTTACCTGCACGCTGTCGTACGGCGCGTAACCCGACGTGCCGGCTTCCTCGACCGGATTGATGTCGATCGCGACACGTGCCATCAAGCCGCGGACCGGGGCGCTCTTCACGAATTTGTCCGTGAGGTCGCGCAAGCCGACGCGGTGGTTGAGCAGCGCGCACGCGAGCGCGAACTCGATGCTGAATTTGGCGGCGATTGCGGTCTGCGGGGAGTGGTTCTTGAGGATCACGAGATGAGAATTGCTGAACGACACGCGGATTCCTGCGACGTCATTCGCCGCGACTGCTTGCTTATGCAAAAGGCCCAGCATCGCGTCGATCGCGCGGTGCGCGCGGTAGCAGACCGGATATTGTTTGATGCTGAGTCCCTGCTTTTCGAGTTGCCACTGCTGCGGCGGAAGGCGCGGCGGCGCGTCGACGTCGAAATCGCCGGCGGGCGACAGCGCGGCGAGAAATCCCTGGGTGTGTTCGAGCGCGTCGGGTGTTGCTGCAACGCCGGCGGCGGCAAAACGCGCGGCATATATACCGGACGCGGCGGCTTTGCCCGGATGCGTCGGCTTGACCATCGAGCCGAGGTTAGACATCACGCCGCTCGCTTCGGAAGCGGCGGCGCCAAGCGCATGCGCGGCTTTAGCGGCATTCAATCGATGCAATGAGGCGCACGCCGCAGCCGCACCGATCGCGCCGAAAATGCCGGTCGGATGCCAGCCCTTGCGCTGATAGTTGCCGCGCTCGCGCGAGATCAGGTCGGCCCAGACTTCGTAGCCCGCTGCATAAGCGACCAGCATGTCGCGTCCCGATCGATTCAACGTCTGCGCTTCGGCAAGTATCGCGGGCACGAGTACCGCGCTCGGATGGCAGCCCTTCAACGCGACGTCGTCGTAATCGAGCGCGTGCGCCGCGGTGCCGTTGATCCACGCGGCGGCCGGCGCCGACGTGCGCTTCGCGCTGAAGTAAAGATTCGCGGGACCGGTTGGTTGATCCGCGCGCAACACGCGTTCGACCGCGAGAGCAACGGATTCGCGCGAGCCGGCGAGCATCACGCCTATGCAGTCGGTGAAACCCTGCTTGATGACGCCGACGACGGCGAGCGGCAGCGCTTTGTATTTCAGCTGCGCGATGAATGCGCCGTACGCTGCCGTCAGCGGCTGTGTCATTTTTGTACTAAGGATTGAAATTCTTTTGCCGCGAGCCACGGCATTTCAGCTTCGAGCTTGCTTTCATACGCAGCCATTGCGTCTTTGTAGCGCTCGGTGATGGCGATGTCGTCCAGCCCTTCCAGCATGCGTTCCTTGCGCGACGGCTCGATGTCGAACTTGTGCTGCGCGCCGTCGGGACCGGTGACGGTCTGGCCCGGCAGGTCAATGGTGATTTCGGCGCCCGGTTTGGCGTGCAGCTGCTCGCGCAGCTTCTTTACCGTCGCATCGGGCAGCACCACCGGCAACAGCCCGTTCTGGTAACTGTTGCTCGCGTAGAACGCGCCGAAGCTCGGTGCGATCACTGCGCGCACTCCGAAATCGGTGACGGCATAGACCGCGCCCTCGCGCGTCGAGCCGCAGCCGAAGTTGGGGCCGGTCACGAAGATGCCCGCCTTTTTGTACGGCTCGCGGTGGAGGATGAAGTCGGGGTTTTCCTTGCCGGCCGCGTCGAAGCGATCGTTGAAGAACAGGAAATTGCGATAGCCGACCGTCAACGGCTTGCGCAGAAAGCGCTGCGGAATGATCATGTCGGTGTCGATGTCCGGTGTGTCGAAGGGTACTGCGACGGCGGTGAGGCGGGTGAAGGGTTCCATGGTCTTTTCCTTTACTTCAAGATCTAAAAGGGCAATTAGCCGCAGATAAACGCCGACGAGATTCAAAAGCGTGAATACTTGATTTGTCTTTGCCTTATCTGTGTGTATCAGCGTTTATCTGCGGCTCGTGGCTTTAAGCGTCAGGTAAGAGTACGAACGTCGGTGAGCTTGCCGGTCACCGCGGCAGCCACCGCCATCGCGGGGCTCACGAGGTGGGTGCGCACGCCGCGACCCTGGCGGTTTTCGAAATTGCGCGGCGACGTGGAAGCGCAGCTTTCGCCCGGCGCGGGAAAGTCGCCGTTCGAGCCGACGCACATCGAGCACGCCGAATCGCGCCACTCGAAACCGGCGGCGATGAATATCTTGTCGAGGCCGGCCGCTTCGGCGCGGCGCTTGATGTCGGTCGAGCCGGGTGAAATCATCGCCGGTACGACGGCCTTGCGTCCTTTCGCGACGGCCGCGGCGGCCACCAGGTCCTCATAGCGCGCGTTGGTGCACGAGCCGATGAATACGCGGTCGATCCTGATGTCGGTGATCGGCATGCCGGCGGTCAGGCCCATGTAATGCAGCGCGCGCTCGAGGTGCGCGCGCTCCACCTGGTCCTTCGCCTTTGCGGGATCGGGCACTTTGCCGGTGATCGGCAACGCGTCGTCCGGCACCGTGCCCCACGTCACCATGGGCGCGATGTCGCCAGCGGGGAGTTCGACTTCGCGGTCGAACTTCGCATCGCCGTCCGTGGGCAGCGACTTCCAGTACTTGAGCGCGGCATCCCACTGTGCGCCTTTGGGCGAAAACTCTCGGCCCTGGAGATAGGCGTAAGTGGTTTCGTCGGGCGCGACGAGGCCCGCGCGCGCGCCGGCTTCGATCGACATATTGCAGACCGTCATGCGCTGTTCCATGCTCATGGCGCGCAGCGCGGAGCCCGCGTACTCGAGCACATGACCGACGGCGCCGCTGATGCCGATCTTGGCGATGATGGCGAGGATGACGTCTTTCGCGGTCACGCCGGGCCCGAGCTTGCCGTCGATGGTGACGCGGATCGTGCGCGGCTTGCGGTACCACAGCGCCTGCGTCGCCATCACGTGCTTGATTTCGGAGGCGCCGATGCCGAACGAGAACGCGCCGAATGCGCCAAGAGTGGTGGTATGCGAATCCGCGGCCGTAATCACCATGCCCGGCTGCACCATGCCGAGGTCGGGTCCGACGACGTGCATGATGCCCTGGCGTTCGGGGTCGGCCATGCCGATGAACGGCAATCCGAAATCGCGCGAGTTGCGCGCGAGCTGTTCGATCATGTTGCGGATCTCCGGATCCTTGATGCCGTTCAAGCCGCCGGCGCGGTTGAGCGTCGGCAGGTAGTGGTCCGAAATCGCGATCTGCTTGAGCGGCCGGTACATCGGGCGTTTTTCCAGGCGCAGTTTGTCGAATGCGTAAAACGGTCCTTCGTGCACGAAATTGCGGTCCACGTAGATCAACGCCTCGCCGTCGTCGCGCTGGGCGACGACGTGCCGGTCCCAGATCTTGTCGAACATGTTGCGTGGTTTGCTCATGATCGCGTTTCCTTTAGTTGACTGCGGGCAGCATGGCGGCTGCGCTGGTGCTGCGGATGATTTCCTTGTCGGCTTCGCTGATGCGGGGGTTATCGCGCAGCAGTTGAACGTCCTTGTATTTCATACGGCCGCCGGGATCGTCGTGCGGGTAGTCGGTGGCGAACAGAAATTGCGACGCGCCCAGCATGTTGATCGAATCCGGCAGCTCGGGCTCTTCGGTCTCTATTGTGAAGAAGATGTTTTTCTTGAAGTACTCGCTGACCGGTTTCTTGTTCTTGACCTCGTATTGCTCCAGCGATGTCAGGCGCTTGCCGGCCGACAGGCGCTCGCTGACGGGCTGCACGCGGCGGTGAAAGCGCGCGGTCGCGTCCTCGTCTTCATAGTTGAGCGGCGGCTTGACGAAAGCGGCGTCGAGGCGATCAAGCAGCGGCTTGATGAAAGCGCTGCCCGCTTCGGTAAACACCATTTTCAGGTTCGGGAAATCGTCGAAGAGGCCGCTCGTGCACAGCGAGGCGAGGCTCATCTGGCCTTCGGCCGGGCACAGGGTATCGAGCCCGTCGTTCTGGAAGATCGGCAGATTGCTGATGCGGTGGCCGTGCTGCACGTTGTGCAATACGATCGGCATCCCGAGCTCTTCGGCGCGCCTGAAGAACGGCCACAGCTCGCGATGGCTGCCGAGCGTTTCGGAAAACTGGTGCTCGCGCACCGGGAACACCTTGTCCATCGCAATCGCCTGGAAGCCGTTCTTTTTCGCCCACTCCATTTCTGCTATCGCGCTCGGCACGTCCTGCAGGGCGACGAGCGCCGCGCCGATCAGTTCGTTCGGATATTTCTTGAGCAGATTCAGGATCGCGATGTTGTGGGAATGCGCCATCTGGATCGCGAGCGCGGGATCGAGCGTGTAGTTGAAGTAAATCGCGGAGAACTGGCTCAGCAGTATCTGCTTGTCGATGCCGAGCTTCTGATATTCCTCCAGACGCACTTCCATATTGGAGAGGCCCAGGTGCTTGCCGCCCGCGCCGGGCGGCGGCAGCGGCGTGGTGCCCTTGACGACGTAGTTGCCCGGGAAACTCCATTTGACGAGCAGGCCGTCCTTGTCGTACTCGAATTGCGGCCGCTGGTCCGCGAGCGGGCCTTCGACATAATCGTAAATGTCGTGCGGCAGTATGTGGGTGTCCATGTCGATGATCATGTGCGGCTCCGGAAGGAATTCATTTCGCTGCGATACCGATAGTCCTGATGACCCTGGCCCACTTGTCGATTTCGGCGTTGAGGAACTGCGCGAATTTTTCCGCGGACATCGTGTCGGGTTCGGCGCCGATGTTGTTCTTCAGCTGGTCGGCGAACGCAGGAGTGCCCGCAATTTGCACGATGTCGTCGGAGAGCTTCTTCAGGATCGCGGGCGGTATTTTGGCCGGCGCGACGTAGCCGTACCAGGAACCCGCCGCGTAACCGGGCACGCCCGACTCGGCGATGGTCGGCACGTCGGGCATGATGGGCGAGCGCATTTCGCCGGTGGTCGCGATCGCGCGCAGTTTTTTCGAGGCGACCGGCGGCAGCAGCACCGGAATCGGTGCGATCGTCATGTCGACTTCGCCGGAAATCAGGTCGGTGATCGATTGCGAATTGCCTTTGTACGGAATGTTGGTGATTTCGGTGTTCGTCATGCTCATGAACAACGCGGTGGCGAGATGGGTCGAGCCGCCGATGCCGGCCGACGCGTAGTTGAGGCTGCCGCGCTTCTTCCTGGCGAGTGCGATCAGTTCCCGCACGTTTTTCACGGGCACGGCGGGATGCACGACGAGCAGGTTCTGCGTGGTGGCGACGAGCGCGACCGGCACGAAGTCGCGGCGCGTGTCGAAACTCAGTTTGGTGTAGAGCGAGGGCAGGTAGGCGAAAGACGAGTTCGCGAGCAGCAGCGTGTAGCCGTCGGGCGCGGCGTTCGCGACGAGCTCGTTCGCCAGCATCCCGCCGGCGCTTGGCCGGTTGTCGACCAGAACCTGCTGCCCCAGCTTGTCGCCCAGGTTGCGCGCAACGAGGCGCGACACCAGGTCGGCGGTGCCGCCGGCCGTATAGCCGACGACGATGCGGATCGGTTTGGCGGGGAACGGCTGCGCGGTGGCGGGTGCGGCAATCCAGCCCGCGGCGAGCGCGAGCAGGGTGGCGGCGCCGGCGATGTGCCGCGCGCAAATGGTTTTGATCGTCACGCTCATGCGGTCGATGCTTCCTCTAGATGGTGGCGGTGCCGCCGCCGTCGACCTGCAGCGTGACGCCGGTGGTGTAGCTCGAACGCTCCGACGCCAGGAACAAGACCGCCTGCGCGACTTCGTCCGGGCGGCCGAGACGCCCGAGCGGCGGATTGCGCTTGGCGTCGGCTTTTTTAAGATCGGCATTTTTCTGTGCGATCGCGTGATGGCGTGCCGTGTCGATCGGTCCGGGCGCGACTGCGTTGATGCGGATATTGCGCGCCGCATAAATGTCGGCGAGTCCCTTGGTCAGCGTGTTGACCGCGATGTTCGCGCAGGAGCCCGGCAGGTGCGCGGGGGTCGGCTGGCGGCCGCCGCGCCCGCTGACGTTGACGATGCGGCCGTGGCCCTGCTTCAGCATGAACGGAATGACCGCGCGCATCGAGCGCATATAGCCATAGAGCTTGGTTTGCAGCACCGCGTCCCAGTCGTCGTCGGTAAGCGTGAGAAAGTCGCCGAAGATCGGCGCCGCCGTGCAATTGACCAGGATGTCGATTACGCCGTGCTCGCGTGCAATCGCCTTGGCGACGCGATCGACCGATGCGCGCGACGCGAGATCGACGCTCGCCACGCTGACGTTCGTGCGCGCCGCGCTTTCGATGTCCTGCGCGGTGCGCTTCAAATCGCGCGCCGAACGCGATGACATCACGACGCGGGCGCCGGCGAGCGCCAGTTCGCGCGCGATCGCGCTGCCGAGCGAGCCGCGCGCGCCGATGACCCATGCGACTTTGTTTTCAAGTTCACGGGCGGCTTTTTTCGGACCGGGTTTCTTTGACATGTTCAATTCACCTTGATGTTGGCGGCTTTGGCGACTTTCGCCCATTTCACGCTGTCTGCGCGGATGAGCGTTGCGAACTGCTCGGGCGTATTCGCGACGGGATCTACGCCCAGTTCGAGCAGGCGTTTGCTGGCCGCCGGGCTTTTGACGATTTGCGCGAGCGCTTCGTTGAGGGCTGCGACGATCGCTTTCGGCGTCGCCGCAGGCGCGAGGATGCCGTACCAACTGCTGATATTGAAGCCGGGCAGGCCGGATTCGTTGGCGGTCGGCAGCTTCGGAAACAGCGGATGGCGTTGCAGCGTGCATACGGCGAGCGCTTTCAGGCGGTGCGCTTCCACCAGCGGCAGCGCGGCCGGGATAGTCTGGAACACGAGGTCCGCCTCGCCGCTCACCACCGCGGTCACCGTCTGCGCGCCGCTCTTGTACGGGATGTGGACCATCTTGGTCCCGGCCATCAGGTTGAAGAGCTCGGCCGACATGTGGTTGAAGCTGCCGGCGCCGGAAGTCGAATAGCTGAAGCGGTCGGGCTTCGCCTTCGCGAGCTGGATCAGTTCCTTCACGCTCGCGGCGGGGATCGACGGATGGATCAACAACAGGTTCGCGCTGTTCGACACGAGGCTGACCGGCGCGAAGTCGTTCAGCGGATCGAACGGCAGCTTCGAATAAATGCTGGCGTTCATCGACTGCGTGCCCATCGAGCCCAGGAATATCGTGTAGCCGTCGGGCGCGGCGCGCGCGGCCAGCTCCGCCGCGATGTTGCCTCCGGCGCCCGGACGGTTGTCGATCAGCACCTGCTGGCCCCAGCGCTCGGTGAGGCGGTCGCCGACGACCCGCGCGAGGATGTCGGTGGTGCCGCCCGCGCCGAACGGCACGATCAGGCGGATCGGCTTGGCGGGATAATCCTGCGCCGCGGCAGCGATTGCGATGCACGCAACCATGCATGCGAAGAGTGGGCGCACGAAACTCATTCCTTGCGCTCCCGCACGCGCAACGTCGCGAACAATGCGCCAATATCGCCGCAACTTTCGAGTTGCATCCATTGATCGAGCGCGCGGCGCGCGCGTTTTCTGGGCAGCATGCGCACGGCCAGCCCGGTGAACTTCGCGAACACTTCGTCGTCGGTCATCGGGTTCTTGTGATGGCCGCGCGGATAGTCGGTGGCCGCCACTTTCTTTTCGCCGGTGCGCGTGGTGATTTCCATGCGGCACGGGATGAATGCGGGAAATCTCGCCGATAGCGCCGGGTCTTCCGTGACCTTGATGCGGTCGGCCATATGATGCATTGAGGGATTCTTTAAATAGGCGGGCGAGAAAAATTCGTCGCTGAAGCGGTTTTCGAGCAATACGCCGGCGAGCATGAACGGCAGGCTGTGATCGGCGGTTTCGCGCGTGCCGGGGCGCCACTTCTCGGGCTCGCTGCCGATTTCGCTCCACGCGAACCAGTAGGTGAAGACCTCGACGGACGCGATGTCCCCGGGCTTGATTGTCGAGCGCAATTGCAGCGCCAGCGCGATCGGCCCCTGCGAGTGGTATTCGGAAAGAAAATATTTTATGTTGGCCTGCGTGATCGCGTAGGGGCGGTCGCCGCCGGCGAAATCGGGCAGGTCGAATTTGCCGACGAGCTCGCGCAGGCCGTGCCCGCCTTCGATCACGCGGTCGGGACCCGTCATGCCTTCGGCCGCGAGCAGCGCCGCGAACACGCCGTTGCGCGAACCGTTGGCGGCCGCGCACCCTTTCCACATCGAGAGCTTGCCGCGCCGCGTGACTTCGAGCGCGAGATTGGGCGTCACGGCCAGCGCCACGGCTTCGGCGATCTGGTCGCGCGTGAGCTGCATGATTTTGGCTGCAGCCACTGCGGTGGCGACGGCCGTGTAAAACGGGTGGTCCATGCCGCGCTCGCGCATGACCGTTGCGCGAAAGAGCGCGTAATAAATTTCGTACGCAAGCACGGCTGCCGTGATCGCGGTTGCGCCATCCGCATTGCGCGCCTGCGCCATGGCGAACACCGCGGCCAGCGTGTCGCTCGGATGGCCGCCGCCGCCGGGATAGGTGTCGTTGCCGTCCAGGTAGCGGAACATGACGCCGTTCGCGAACGCGGCAAGCTCGGGCATTGCGCGATGCGCGGTGCCGAGCACGCAGGCGCCGTGAGGATCCTTGATGCGCATGGCGATGCGGCGCGCGATTTGCGACGGCTCGTCGTTGAACGCGCCGAGTCCGCAGCCGAGCGTATCGATCATTCGCCGCTTGCAGTCGTGGACGACCGCAGCGGGCAGGTCCTCAAACTTGAGGGCGTACGCGTAGTCGGCGATGCGGGCGACGTTTGGATCCATGACGGCGTTCTAAACGATCCCGGCGAAAAACTTGCTCATGTCCGGAACGTTTTCGATATTGCGCACCTGCTCGATCAGCCGCGCTTTCTTTTCAGCGTTGAGCGGCGCAACGCCCGCGGCAAAGCACGCGTCGAGTTTTTCCTGCAGGGCGGCGGGGGCGGGCGGGTCGTCCGGGCTCCACGGGAATTTTTCCGTGGTGCGCGCGAGCGTGCCGTGCCGGCGCGTCATGATCCTGACCGACGCCGGGGCGCGCGAGCTCTTCAAAGTGTCGTCAACGACGATGCGGATGCGCTCGGTGACAGGCCTGATCGCGGGATCGAGGATCGCGCTGTCTTCGAGATCGGCGACGCTCATGCGCCGGCGCAGGAGGGCGCACGCAATCGCATATTGCACGCTGAACTGCGCGGAAACCTGCGGATTGTCGCCGGGATTGAACGGCGCGCCGACCAGGCGGTGCATGAAAGTCGAGTGCGTGACTTCGATCGCAGTGACGTCGGCGGGCTGCAGATCGTATTCGCGGATGAGCCCGAGTGCGGCTTCGAGCGACGCGTGGCTGCACGCGCAGCACGGATACTTTTTGATCGCGGTGTTCTCGTGCTCGAAGCGGCTGCCGAGTTCGTCGAGGATCTTGAGCGGATTGCCTTCCTGATACAGCGCGTAAAGACCGAACTTGCCTTCGATCGCTTCGCGCGGCGCGGTGATGCCGCGTTGCGCCAGCTGCGCGGAAAATACGCCCGCGCGCGCGGCAAACGCGCCCTGCAGGCGCTTGGTCAACGCTTGCTCGATGTTCGATTGCTGGGTGCCGGCGGACTGACTCAATGCGATGCCGAGCGCGTGGCGCGTCGCCGTCGCGTCGAGCCGGAGCAATTTGGCGGCGGCGGCGGCCGCACCGAACGCGCCGTAGATCGAAGTCGTGAACCACCCTTTGTGCGTGCCCGTGATCGAGGCGCCGAAGCGCGAGCACAGATCGGCTCCGATCACGTATGCGGCGAGGAAGTCTTTGCCGCTTGCGCGTTCGCGCTCGGCAATCGCGAGCGCGGCGGGCAGCGCGACGACATCGGCGTGCACGGAGTTGACGCCGTCGTAATCGAGCGCGCCGCCGGAAATGCTGTTGAGAAAAGTCGCGGACGCGACGGGCAGCTTGCCGCCGTATCCCCACGCCGAGCTGTCGGCGCGGCCGCCTTCTTCGGCGAGCAGCGCGTGCGCTTCAGGCGCGCCCGGCGCGGTAGTGCCGGCCCAGCCGACGGCGAGCGTATCGAGCATCAGAGTCTTGGCCGCCTGCACCGCGCTCGCGGGCAGTTTCGAATAATCGAACGCCACCACATGCTCGGCGATGCTTTGCGAAATCGAGCGGGCGTCGCCCGCGGCGGCCCGCGCTGTGTTGGTTGTCATGACAATTCCTTTTTGAGCACTATCCTAAAACTTAAGAAAAACCTGCCACAGAGGGCACAGAGAACACAGAGAACACAGAGAAGAACGAAAATTCACAATCCGTTGCAATAGAGGAGTTTCTTTTAAACGCCCATATTCACTGCCTGCTTTTTTATCTCTGTGTCCTCTGTGCTCTCTGTGGCTTGCACTTGTTCTAGTTTGAACCGCTGCGCGCCGCCGCGGCACCGGCGATTTTGCCGAACACCGCGCCCGACATGAGGCCGCTGCCGCCCGGGTAATTGGTATAGAACAGGCCGCCGACCATTTCGCCCGCCGCATAAAGACCGGGAATCGGCCGGTCGTCGATGTCCATCACCTGCGCATCGGTGTTGACTTTGACGCCGCCGAACGTGAACGTGATGCCGGCGGTGATCGCGAACGCTTCGAACGGCGGCTGGTCGAGCGTCGTCGCCCAGTTCGATTTGTTGATGGCAAGCCCGCGCGTGCAACGGCCGTCTTTGCTGTTGGGATCGAACGGAACGGAAGTCTGCACGGCAGTGTTGTATTCGCGCACGGTATGCAGAAACTGCGCGCGGTCGATGCCTTCCATTTTTTCCGCGAGCGCTTCAAGTGTGTCGGCGCGCAATCGCGTCGCCTGCTTCATCCGGTATTCGTCGCGCAGCAGATGCAGCGTCTTGCTGTCGAACACCTGCCACGCGAGCTGCTGCGGTTGCTTCATCACCGCGAGCCCGCACTTCACGTAGGTGTACATGCGGAAATCGGCGCCTTCGTCGAAGAACCGCTGGCCGCTCGAATTGAGCATGATGCCGAACAGATAGCTGTTCTTCTGGAACGCGTCGCCGAGCGTGATGTCGCCATAGTTCGGCGTGTTGATGTCGGTCGGCAATATGTGGCAGCCCGACCAGTTGCCGTACGGCATCGCGCTCGCGTCGAGCGCCATGCGGATGCCGTCGCCGGTGTTGAAGCGCGAGCCGCGCACTTTCGCGAGGTCCCAGCCGGGGCCGAGGTAACGCGCGCGCATTTCGGAATTGGCCTCGAAGCCGCCGCACGCAAGCACGACGCTTTTGCTGCGGATCTCGACCGTCTTGCCGTCGATGCGCGCGCGTGCGCCGTGTACGCCGCTGTCGTCGTGCAGCAGGTTCAGTGCGCGCGCGTTGAAATGAATCGAGACGCCGCGGTCGCGCGCAAGCTTGTAGAGCGCTTCGATCAGGCCGGGTCCGCCGCCCCACACTTCGAGCACCACGCCGCCGGAAAACGTGAAGCGGCCGTCGACCTTGTAGGCCTGCTTGCCGTACTTGGGCATGTAGCGGATGCCCATCGAGCGCAGCCACATGACCGTGTCGTAGCTGCGCTTGACGAGCAACTCGGCGAGATCGGGGTCGGTGCGGTAATCGGTGACCCGCGCGATATCGTCGAAGAACTGCTCTTCGGGATAGCTGCCGAAATCGGTGATGGCTTTTTCGTCGTCCGTCAGATCGGGCACCACCTTCAGGATATCGTCGCGGCCTTTGAACGCAAACCGCATCGAACCCTCGGTGAAGCGGCTGTTGCCGCCGCGCTCGTCTTCCGGCGCGCGCTCGAGCACCATCACCGAAGCCGCGCCGGCGGCGCGTGCGGACAGCGCGGCGCACAGCGCGGCATTGCCCGCGCCGATCACCAGCACGTCGCAAGTCAGCTCGGCCATCGTCGACTTATGCGGGGAAATGCCGGAACTCGACGTCGTCGTCGCGTCCGATCTGGGTGATGAGATCGACTTCCCAAGTAAGGTAGTCTTTCATCGCCTGCTCGCGGTTTTCGGTGCGGTCGTGCGCGCGCACCCACACGTCATCTATCGTGTCGGTGAGGCGGGTCATGCCGGGCTCGAGCGGCAGGTTCTCGCGCTTCCACGCAGCGGTGCCGCCGGCGAGGACTTTTACATCGGCGTTGGTGAGTTGTGCAACTTCGGGGGCCGCGAGCTGCGCGACGATGCCGTCGGCCGACGTCAGCACGATCGCGGCGGCCGGCGGAATTTTCTGCAGGTTGGCGGCCAGGTTGGCGCGGATCGCATGCCACGCGCCTGGAATGTGGCCTTCGCCGTATTTCGGTTTGCTGTCGAGATCGATGACCGTCACGGTGCCGGCGTCGATTTCGCGCATGAGCGCGGCGGGCACCAGTGTGTCGTCGGCGCGCAGCTTCACCAGTCCCAGCACCTCGACCGGCGCCGGCCCCTTGAGCAGCTGGCCGGAGCTCAACGCATCTTTCACCACGTACACTTCCTTCCAGCCCATCTGGATCAGCCACGACGCGGTCATCGTCGCGCGCACGCCGTGATCGTCGATCAGAACGATGCGCGAATTGCGCACGCCGGCGAAGCTGTCGGTGGTCTGCACGAGCTGGCCGCCGGGGGCGGAGACCGTAGAGTGCAGATGGCCTTCCGCGTATTCTTCGGGACTCCTGACGTCGAACAGGTACAGCGTGCGCTTGTCCATCTCGCGCGCGAACTCGGCGACTTTCGCGACGTGGATGTATTGCACGCCGAAACGTTTTGCCACGCGCGCGGCGGCCTCGCGCGCTTTGCGCAGTCCCGTCGCGGTCGGCGCGGGCGCGACCAAGTCCTGGTCCTTTGCGACCTCGAAGCCGGCGAGATGCCAGCCCATCGTGCCGTTTTTAAGCGCCACCACGCGGTGCGGAATGCCCGCGTTGATCAGCGACTGCGCGCCTATGATGCTGCGCGTGCGTCCCGCGCAGTTCACGACGACGAGCGTGTCGGGCGTGCCGATCAGGTCGTGCGCGCGGTACGCGAGCTCGGCGCCGGGGCAGTC
>CAZEAX010000013.1:0-25310 GCA_964510405.1 uncultured Streptomyces sp.
CCAGCGCCGATTCTGGCTGCAACCCTTCGGGCTGGCACGAGTTTTGGCCCATAACATTGTCGCAAGCCACTAGCTTAGAATGACTAAGCGGCGTGTCTTGCTTCGCGTTCTGAGCCAAAATCGTGACAGCGCATCGCGCGTTTCATTATGTTAGGCATTCTAACCGCTCCGCCTGCCTGGCTTGAAGATGCGCGATTCTAGTCTTGTTTGCCGGGCGGGTAAAACGCGCGACCGTGCGCACTGCTATGGCATAATCGCCCGCATGCGGCGCGCGGTTCCCCAGTACACGCGCATTTATGCACCCGACGCGCTTGCGCCGGGCGCGCTCCTGTCTCTCCCCGAGACGGCCGCCCATCATTTGTCGCGTGTGTTGCGCGCAGCTGTCGGCGACCACGTCGTGGTGTTCAATGACGGCGTGGAATTCCCTGCGGTCATCACGCGCATCGACAAGCATGGCGTGACTGTCAAGCTCGAGCGCGGGGCGCCGGTCGACCGTGAAAATCCATTGCCGTGCGATTTGGCGCAGGCGATATCGAGCGGCGAGCGCATGGACATGACTCTGCAGAAGGCGGCCGAACTCGGCGTGCGCCGCGTGCAGCCCCTTTACAGCGAGCGTTCCATCGTGCGTCTCGACGCCGAACGCGCCGTCAAACGCGTGGAGCATTGGCGCCAGGTGATGATCTCGGCGTGCGAGCAATGCGGTCGCAATGCCGTTCCCGCCGTTGCCCCGCCCCGGCCGGTGATCGAGTGGTTGGGCGCGCTGCCGGCGCCGCGCGACGATGAGTTGCGCATCATGTTGTCGCCGCATGTCGAGCAGCGTCTTGCGCAACTGGCGCACCCGGCGGGTGTGACGCTGATGGCGGGGCCTGAAGGCGGCTTTACCGAAGTCGAGTCGGCGCTCGCGCGGCGGTGCGGTTTTGCCGAGGTCAAATTAGGTCCGCGTGTTTTGCGCACCGAAACGGCCGCGCTCGCGGCGCTGTCTGCGCTGAATACGTTGTGGGGCGATTTCTGACGCGGTGCCGGCGGCGTCACCGTCGCGTTTGAACCGGCTGCAAGCGCTTTCCTTGCCGGGCTTTCTCGCATAATATGCGTCGCATTACAGGGATACCGTTATATTTCCATGGCGCTTTCCGTCTCCGCCGATTTCGTCAAGTGGTTCCGATCCGCCGCGCCGTACATCCACGCGTTCGGCGGCCGCACTTTCGTCATCGCGTTCGGCGGTGAAGTCGTGGCGGACCCGCGGTTTCTCGCGCTGATCCACGACCTGAATCTGCTGGCGAGCCTGGGCGTGCGCCTGGTGCTCGTGCACGGCGCGCGCCCCCAAATCGAGGCGCGCTTGAAGCAACTCAAGCATCGCGCGCGCTACGTGCGCGGTCTGCGCATCACCGACGACGTCGCGCTGTCGTGCGCCAAGGAAGCGAGCGGCAGAATGCGCGTCGAAATCGAAGCATTGTTGTCGATGGGATTGGCGAATTCGCCGATGGCGGGTTCCGACATCCGGGTTGCGAGCGGCAATTTCGTGACCGCCAAGCCGATCGGTATCGTCGAAGGCGTCGATCTCGTGCATACCGGCGAAGTGCGCAAAATCGACGTCGCCGGCATTTGCGACCGGCTCGATCACAACGAACTCGTGCTGCTTTCGCCGCTCGGTTATTCGCCGACCGGCGAGATTTTCAACCTCGCGCTCGAAGACGTCGCGATGTCCGCGGCCGTCGCGCTCAACGCCGAGAAACTGATCTTCCTGATGGATACGCCGGGAGTGGTCACCGGCAAGCGCGCGGAGCTTAGGCACGAGCTGACCTGCAGCCAGGCTGAAAAGCTGCTGGCGCGCCCGGGCGCGCTGGCGGGCGACGTCACGTTGTATTTGCCGCGCGCGGTCAGCGCATGCCGCGCCGGCGTCAAGCGCGCGCACCTCCTGTCCCGTCACGCCGACGGCGCGCTCCTGCTGGAACTCTTCACGCGCCGCGGCGTAGGCACGATGCTGACGCAGGATCCGCTCGAGAAATTGCGGCCGGCGCGCATCGACGATATCGGCGGCGTATTGCGCCTGCTCGAACCGCTCGAGGCGGACGGCACGCTGGTCAAGCGCGGCCGCGATCTCCTCGAAATGGAAATCGAGCGCTTCTTCGTGCTCGAACACGACCGCGTGATCGTCGGGTGCGCCGCGCTCTACCAGTATGAGGACGGCATGGCGGAACTCGCCGGCCTTGCCGTCCATCCGGACCACCGGCGCGCGGGCGCCGGCGAGCGGCTCTTGCACGCGATTGAAGCGCGCGCCAAGCTGCGCAAGGTCAAACGGCTCTTCGTGCTCACGACGCGCACCGCGCACTGGTTCATCGAGCGCGGATTTCAAGCTGCGCCGGTCGCGGCGCTGCCGCACCGCAAACAGGGTCTGTACAACTATCAGCGTCGCTCGCAGGTGTTGATCAAGCGGCTGTAGTCCGGTCTCGCCGCGCCATGCATTGGGGGGGTAATGACGCAATCGGGTTCGACGACATTCGGGTGGCGACGCATGCGTGAGCCGGATCGCGCATGAGGCTGCCGTATATCGCGTCGTTGCGCGCCAAGCTCTTTTTGGCGGCGATTGTCGTGCAGGTCCTGATGCTCGTAGCACTCACGACGCAAAGCCTCGAATTCATCAACGCGAAGCTGGAGGAGCGCTCGCAGCTAAGGCTCGATGAAGAAAAAAGCCTCCTCGTAACGTCGCTCGCCGATCCCCTGAAACGCCGCGACATCGCGGCGATCGAAACCGTATTGTCGCGGGTGCGCAGCAACGAGGGCATTGCGTACCTGATGTTGTTCGACAACGGCGGCAGGCTGATCGCGAAAAGCGGCTGGGACGAGCAAACCGCTTTGCCGCCGCCGGCCGTCAACCTGCACGACGACGCCGGCGCCCGCAGCGGCCGCTTCGACACCGAGGTCGAAATCGAGACCCATGGCCAGGTTCTCGGCAAGCTGCGCTTCGGCGTCTCAACCGCGTTCATGCAAAACGCGCGCAGCGAGTTGATCCACGAAGCGGTGGTGACCGGCGGCATCGCGCTGATCGTGTCGGCGCTGCTGATGGCAATGGTCAGCTACTGGCTCACGCGCAACCTGCGGCAGCTGACCGATGCCAGCGAGCGCCTCGCAGCGGGCGATTTCACCGTGCGCCTGCCGGTCGGCAGTGAAGACGAGATCGGCAAGCTCACCGCCAGTTTCAACGCGATGGCCGGCGCCCTGCGCAACCGCATGGATGCGCTGGCGCAGAACGAAGCCAAGTTTCATGCAATCGCCGATTATTCGTACGACGTCGAGCTGTGGATCGGCACCGAGGGCCGTTTAATCTGGATCAACCCGCGCGTGCACGAAACGTTCGGCTATACCCCGGAGGAATGTCTGGCGATGGACAATTTCCCGGCGGCGCTGGTCGAACCCGAAGATGTCGTGCGCACAATCCGCCAGATCCGGCAGGCGTTGCGCGGCAATGCCGGGCAGGACTTCGAATTCCGCGCCCGCCGCAAGGACGGCACGCTATTGTGGGGTGCGGCCGACTGGCGCCCGATCTACGGCAGTGGCCGCGAATACCTTGGCATCCGCATCAGCATCCGCGACGTGAGCCAGCGCCGCGAGGCCGAGCAGCGTCTCGCCGCAACGGTCGTGGAACTGCGCGAAGCGCAGGCGGTGCAGCAGGATTACCTGAAACGCGCGCAGGACGAGCACGCGCGGCTGTCGGCGCTGCTCTCGGCGATGGAGTTCGGCATTCTGTTCGTGAATACCGAAAATCGCGTCGTCTACACGAATCCCGCGTTCAACCGCCTGTGGCGGATCGGGGAAGCGGCGCAATTGCTGGGACAGGATCCGCTGGTGGTGCTCGAAAAATCGGCGTCCGTGCTGGCGCGGCCCGAGGAGCAGATGCCGCATCTCTTCCGCCTGCGCGGCGGCGGCGAGGCGCCCGGCGCTTTTGAAATCCAGCTCGCCGACGGCCGCATTATCACGCAGCAATGCTATCCGGTCGAGGGCGCCAACGGCGGAGCGGTCGGCCATATCTGGATTTTCGAGGATGTCACGCGCGAGCGGCAGACAGCCGAGCAACTCGTCTATCTCGCCGAGCGCGACGCGCTGACCGGACTGTACAACCGGCACCGCTTCAACGAGGAAATCGGACGCATGATCGCGGATGCGCAGCGCAGCGGCACGCGGCTGGCGCTCCTGTATTTCGATCTCGACGAATTCAAGTACATCAACGTCACGTTTGGCCACCGCGCGGGTGATGCGATGCTGATACGCGTCGCGGGCGATGTCGCGAGCCAGGTGCGGCGCAACGAGATTTTCAGCCGCCTGGGCGGCGACGAATTCGCGATCCTGGTGCCCGATGCGTCGGACAACATCCTGCGCGTGCTCGCGGAGCGCATCGTGCGCTCGATTGCGCTGATCAAATTTCAATTCGAGACCCAGGCGCTGCGGCTCACCACCAGCCTCGGCATCGCGATTTTTCCCGATCATGCGGGAACCGTCGAAGAACTGATCGCGCACGCGGATGCGGCGATGTACCAAGCCAAGGACGCCGGCAAGAACGCGTGGCGGACTTACCGCAGGGATCTCGACGACTCGCGCGCAATGGTTACGCGCCTGTCGTGGAACGACCGCATCGCCCACGCGCTCGAGCACGATCTGCTGCGGCTTTACTTTCAGGGCATATTCGATACGGCGAGCAACGCGCTCGTGCATTACGAGGTGCTGATCCGCATGCTCGACCCGGACGACCCGACCCAGATCCTGATGCCGGGTCAGTTCATACCGTATGCCGAGAAAAGCGGCAAGATCCTCGACATCGACCGCTGGGTGATCAAGCACAGCATCGAGCTGCTTGCCGATGCCAATATGCCGTCGCTGGCGATCAACATCTCAGGCCGCTCGTTCGACGAGCCGACGCTGCCGCAATATATCGCCGAGCAATTGAAGCGTTGCGGGGTCGCGCCGCGCCGCCTGCTGGTCGAACTCACCGAGACGTCCGCGGTGTCGGACCTGCACGACGCGCGGCGGTTTATCGAGGCCTTGCGCCAGACCGGCTGCCGCACCTGCCTCGACGATTTCGGCACCGGCTTTTCTTCGTTCGCGTACTTGAAGCACCTGCAGGCCGACGCGGTGAAGATCGACGGCCTTTTTATCCGCGATCTGCCGAGCGATTTCGACAACCAGATTTTCGTCAAGGCGATCGTGGCGGTGGCGCGCGGCATGGGCAAGCATACGATAGCCGAGTGCGTAGAAGACGAACCGACGCTCACGATGCTCAAGACTTTCGGCGTCGACGCGGTGCAGGGATTTCATCTCGAGCGGCCGCATCCCGATCCCGCGTATCCGGGCAGTGCCGCCGCCGCGAAGGTGCGCGGAATGGCCGGCCATTCCTGATAAAATCACAGCCCGCGCGACGGCCATCCGGCCCGCAGCAGTCTGGAGTATCCGTCATGACAAGAATGGTGAAGTGCGTAAAGCTCGGCCGCGAAGCCGAAGGACTCGATTTTCCGCCGTATCCCGGCGAACTCGGCAAGAAAATTTTCGAGAACGTGTCGAAAGAGGCGTGGAAGCAATGGCTCGAGCACCAGAAAATGCTGGTCAACGAGAACCGCCTGAATCTAGCCGACAAGAAGGCGCGCGAATATCTGGTCCAGCAAATGGACAAGCATTTCTTCGGTGGCGGCGCCGACGCTGCCCAGGGTTATGTGCCACCGGCGGGGAAATAGTCTTTGGATCTGATCTTATGGCGTCATGCCGAAGCCGAAGACGGCATTCACGACAGCGAGCGCAAGTTGACGGCCAAAGGCGAGAAGCAGGCGGCGCGCATGGCGAAGTGGTTGCGTGCGCGGATTCCGGGCTCCGCAGTAGTGCTCGTAAGCCCCGCCAGGCGTGCGCAGCAGACCGCGCACGCATTGACTGCCGATTTCAAGACCGTGACTGATATCGGCCTGGCGGCGTCAGCGGAGGGCGTGCTGCGCGCCGCCGGCTGGCCCGAGCGCGACGGCACGGTTGTGATCGTGGGGCACCAACCAACGCTCGGCGAAGCGGCGGCGCTGTTGCTGACGGGGGCGAAGGAGCCGTGGAGCGTGAAGAAGGGCGCCGTGGTGTGGGTTGCGCGCCGCAATGATGACGAACACGCGCGCACACAGTTACGCGCGGCGATTTCGCCGGATTTACTCTAGGTCCAAAGCCCAATCACGTCAGCGTTTGAACACCTGCTTCTACGCGCGAGATTCTAGCGCGTGAGCGTTTGTACCCCTTTATCGCCGCTCAGCAGGAGCACATCGGCGCCGCGCCGCGCGAATAATCCGTTCGCGACCACGCCGGCGATCTGGTTCAACGTGCTTTCGAGTTCGAGCGGCTTCATGATCGTGAGGTTGTGCACGTCGAGGATCACGTTGCCGTTGTCGGTCGTGAAGCCCTGGCGCAGCGCCGGCTGGCCGCCGAGCTTCACGAGTTCGCGGGCCACGTACGAACGCGCCATCGGAATGACTTCGATCGGCAACGGAAACCTGCCGAGCACGTCGACCAGTTTGGATTGGTCGGCGATGCAGACGAATTTGCGCGCGACGGCGGCCACGATTTTCTCGCGCGTCAACGCGCCGCCGCCGCCCTTGATCATCGCGAGATGATGGGTGATTTCGTCCGCGCCGTCGACGTAGACGGGCAGGTCCGCCACGTCGTTCAACTGGAGGACTTCGATCCCGAGCTTTTTCAGGCGCTGGGCCGACGCGTCCGAACTCGCCACCGCGCCGTCGATTTTGTGTTTGATCTTGCCCAACTCGTCGATGAAGTAATTCGCGGTCGAACCGGTGCCGACGCCGACGATGGTGCCGGCAGGCACATGCTCAATCGCCGCGCGCGCCACGGCTTGTTTAAGTTCGTCCTGTGTCATGCGGCTATGGTAAAGGGTGCGGGCCGAATAGTAAATCGGGACCGGGGGCCGCCGGAAGTTCAGATTTTGACAACCCCCCCATACCCGGGGGTGGCAAAAATGGCCAAGCGGCCGATATCCTGCTAACCTTTACGCCCTATTTCCCTCTGCCGGCCATCCCATGAAAATTGATTACCTCGAGCGCATTCTGACTGCACGCGTTTACGACGTGGCGATCGAGACGCCGCTCGAGCGCGCGCCCAACCTGTCCGCGCGGCTCAACAACACTTTGTTGCTCAAGCGCGAAGACATGCAGTCCGTGTTCTCGTTCAAGCTGCGCGGCGCCTACAACAAGATGTCGCGGCTGCCGCCGGCGGCGCTCGCGCGCGGCGTGATCGCCGCCTCCGCCGGCAACCACGCGCAGGGTGTCGCGCTGTCGGCGCAACGATTGAAGTGCAAAGCCACGATCGTCATGCCCGTGACGACGCCGCAGATCAAAGTCGGGGCGGTGGCGGCGCGCGGCGCCAAAGTGGTGTTGCACGGCGACACCTACGACGAAGCCTATGCCCACTCGCGCAAGCTCGCGAAGAGCCAAGGGCTCACTTTCGTGCATCCGTACGACGACCCCGACGTGATTGCCGGACAAGGCACGATAGCGATGGAAATTTTGCGCCAAACGCGGCGCGAGATCGACGCCGTGTTTGTCGCGATCGGCGGCGGCGGCCTCATCTCCGGCATTGCCGCTTATCTGAAGCGCCTGCGTCCGCATATCAAGATCATAGGGGTGGAGCCGTTCGATGCCGACGCGATGTACCAGTCGCTGAAGGCAGGCCGGCGCGTGAAACTCGATCACGTCGGATTGTTCGCCGACGGCGTGGCGGTCCGGCAGGTCGGCGTGGAACCGTTCCGGATCTGCCGCCAACTCGTCGATGAGGTGATACGCGTCGACACCGCCGCGACGTGCGCCGCAATCAAGGACGTATTCGAAGACACGCGCGCGGTGCTCGAACCCGCGGGCGCGCTTGCGATCGCCGGCGCCAAGGCGTGGGTCGAGAAGAAAGGCGTGCGCGGCAAGACGCTGGTCGCGGTCGCCTGCGGCGCCAACATGAATTTCGACCGGCTGCGTTTCGTCGCCGAAGAGGCCGAACTCGGCGAAAAGCGCGAAGCCGTGCTGGCGGTGACGATCCCCGAAAAGCCTGGCAGTTTCCGCAAGTTCTGCAGCCTGCTGGGGCCGCGCAGCGTCACCGAATTCAATTACCGCTTCGGCGATGCGCGCGTCGCCCACGTGTTCGTCGGCGTCCAGGTGCATAACAGCGACGAAACCGCGCGGCTGGTGCGGCAGCTCCGGCGCAACGGCCTGGAGGCGCTCGACTTCAGCAACAACGATCTTGCCAAGTCGCACGTGCGCCATATGGTCGGCGGCCACGCCCCCGGGGTCGAGCACGAAATCCTTTACCGCTTTGAATTTCCGGAGCGTCCCGGCGCGTTGGTGAAGTTCCTGAACAGCATGCGGCACGGCTGGAACATCAGCCTCTTTCACTACCGCAATCACGGCGCCGATTACGGCCGCGTGCTGGTCGGCATCCAGGTGCCGCCGCGCGACCAAGCGGCGTTCAAGGCGTTTCTGGCCAAGCTCGGCTATCCGCACGCGGACGAAACGCACAACCCGGCCTATCGTCTGTTCCTCGCCTAGCTAACACCAAGGCGGCCATTGTCGAATTGCAATCGCATATGTTGCCCCAGCGGGCACTCGCCGCTGCGCGCGTTGTCTACACCTGCGTAAATGGACGTCGATGAAGCAGTAGACCCGGCGCAAAAGCCGTAAAATCGCGTTGATGAGTGACAACAGAAGGTCGATCAATTGGCATTTCTTGTTCGTTTGCGCGCTGCTGGCGTGCGCGGCTAGCGCGTACGGGGCCACGCAGGACGACGACTTTCTTGCCGCGCGCGAGGCATTCCGGGCGGGGGATGCCGTCAAGCTCGAGCGCTATGCGAAATCGCTGAGCGGTTATCCGCTCGAACCGTACGTCACATATTGGCGCTTCCGCATGCGGCTCGACGAAGCAGCGCCCGCCGACGTGCGTGCGATGCTCGAGCGCCTGCAGGACGGGCCGGTGGTGAACAGCCTGCGCACCGACTGGTTGAAGCAACTGGCGAACAAGCAGCAATGGGATTTGTTCGACGCCGAATATCCGCAGCTCGAAGGCTACGACGCCGAACTCTTGTGCTATTCGCTGCAAAGCCGGCTGCGCGCCGGCGGGGCGGAAGCGTTGAACTATGCGCGGATCTTGTGGTTCAGCGGCCGCGACCAGCCGGATAGCTGCACGCCGCTGTTCGACGCGCTGCCCGGCAACAATCAGCTCAGCGTGGAAGATGTGTGGGCACGCATCAGGCTCGCGCTCGAAGCAGGCAATACGGGGGTTGCGCGTCGCGTGGCTGAATACCTGCCCGCGAAAGAACAGGCCGAAACGCAGGCATGGTCCGGTATCGCCGTCAATCCGCAGGCCTATCTCGAACGCAGGAACTTGAATCTCAAGACACGGGCGGGGCGCGAAACCGCGATGTACGCGGTGCATCGCCTCGCGCGCACCGCACCGCCGCTCGCGGCCCAGCAGTGGACCAAGCTTGGCGACCGGTTTAGCGAGCCGGAACGCGGCTACGTGTGGGGATTGATTGCTTACCAGGGTGCCCAGCGTCATGATCCCAACGCGCTGGCCTGGTATGCAAAGGCAGGCGATCTGACGGACTCCCAGCTTGGGTGGAAGGTGCGCATCGCGTTGCGTGCGAAAAGCTGGCCCGACGTGCTGGCCGCGATCGACGCAATGTCGGCGAAGGAAAGCCAGGATCCCGCGTGGCGTTATTGGAAAGCGCGCGCGTATAAAGTGCTCGGGCGCGCGGACGAGGCGCAGGCCCTGTTCACGCCGCTCGCCACCGAATTTTCGTTCTACGGGCAACTCGCGGCCGAGGAACTCGGCGGCCGCGGCCGGGTGCCGGCGGCGTCATACAAACCCGATCGCGCCGAAGTGCAGGCGATGGCGAAGGTGCCGGGCTTTCAGCGCGCGCTGGCTTTCTACCGGCTCAACCTGAGGTTTGAGGGCAATCGAGAGTGGAGCTGGACCATCCGCAATTACGACGACAAGCAGTTGCTGGCCGCGGCCGAGTTCGCGCGCCGCAGCGAACTCTACGACCGCGCCATCAACACCGCCGACCGCACGCGCGAACTGCACGATTTCGGCATGCGCTACCTCGCACCGTACCGCGACGTGATGAAAAACTACGTCAGCCAGCAGCAGCTTGACGAGGCGTGGGTATACGGCCTCATCCGCCAGGAAAGCCGCTTTATCGCCGACGTCAAATCGAGCGCGGGCGCGGTGGGCCTGATGCAATTAATGCCCGCCACGGCGCGCTGGGTCGCGCAAAAAGTCGGGCTCAAGGATTATCGCGGGACGCAGACGGCCAACGTGGAGACGAATTTGAACCTCGGCACGTGGTATTTGAAACACGTGCTTGACACGCTCGACAGCCATCCCGTGCTCGCGTCGGCGGCCTATAATGCGGGACCAGGACGCGCGCGCGCGTGGCGCGCCAGTGAACCTATGGAGGCGGCTATTTATGCCGAATCGATTCCGTTCAATGAAACACGCGACTACGTGAAGAAAGTCATGAGCAACGCCAGCTACTACGGCCAGCAGTTCGGGAATACGCTGCTCTCGCTCAAGGCGCGCATCGGCGTAATCGCGCCGCGTTCGCCCGCGCTGGAAAAGCCATTGGACGAGCCGGGCGGATAATTGCAGCGGTCGCGCGGGACCAAACAAGGAACGGTGGGGGCATTATGGAATTGATGCGGGTGTGCGTGATCGGGGGCAGCGGGTTTCTGGGCTGCCATGTCGTCCAGGCGCTGAGCGCGCGACGCTACCACGTGCGCGTGCCGACGCGCGATCGCGAGCGCGCCAAGGCGCTGTTCCTGTTGCCGACGGTTGATGTGATGGATGCCGACGTGCACGATCCCGCGTCACTCGCGCGCCTGCTTCGCGGCATGGATGCCGTAATCAACCTGGTGGGCGTGCTGCACGACGGAGGCGGCGAGCGCGGCTTTGAAGAAGCGCACGTAGGCCTGACCCGCAAAATCATCGCGGCGTGCGCGCAGGCCGGCGTGCGTCGTTACGTGCACATGAGCGCGTTGGGTGCCGACGTCAAGGGCCCGAGCCGCTATCAGCGTACGAAAGGCGCTGCGGAAGCGCTCGTGCGTGCTTCCGCCCTCGACTGGACCATCTTCAGGCCGTCCGTCATTTTCGGGCGCGAAGACCGGTTTGTGAACATGTTCGCACGGTTGCAGAAAATGCTGCCCGTTATTTTTCTGGCGCGGCCCCGCGCGCGCTTTCAGCCCGTGTATGTCGAAGATGTTGCCTCGGCGTTGGTGACGAGCCTCGATAGTCTCGATGCGTACGGCAAAAGTTACGATTTATGCGGCCCGCGCGTGTACACGCTGCGCGAACTCGTAGCGGTCATTGGCAACGTCAGCGGCCACCGCCGGCCGATCATCGGCTTGGGCGATACGCTGTCGTACCTGCAGGCGCTGGTGCTGGAATTTCTGCCGGGCCGGTTGATGACTCGCGACAACTACCATTCGATGCAGATCGACAACGTCAGCGACCAGCCGTGTCCGTTCGGCATACACCCCGCAGCGCTGGAGGCGGAGGCGCCGACCTGGCTCGCGGCGGCGTCGCCGCGCGCGCGCTATCGCGCTTATCGCGATCACGCGCGTCGCGCGTCGTAACAGCGTGGCCGCTCGTGGCTCAATACACGCTCGTCATCGGCAATAAAGCTTACTCGTCGTGGTCGTTGCGGCCGTGGCTGTTGATGAAGCACGCGGGCATCGCGTTCGACGAGGTCAGAATTCCTTTGTATCAGGACGGCCATGTCGCGAAGATCCGCGGCTATTCGGCGGCCGGCAAAGTGCCGATACTGATCGATGGCGGCATCACGGTCTGGGAATCGCTCGCCATTTGCGAGTATGTTGCCGAGCGTCATGCGGGCAAGCAACTGTGGCCTGACGATCCGGGCGCGCGCGCGTACGGACGCGCAATCAGCACTGAAATGCACGCAGGATTTGCGGCGTTGCGAAGCAAAATGACCATGAACGTCCGTCGTGTAATGCCGGGCATCGGCATGACCCCCGAAGCGGCTGCAGACATCGCGCGCATCGAGGCGATCTGGAGCGAAGGACTGCGCCGGTACGGCGGGCCGTTTCTGCTGGGTGCTTTCAGCATCGCCGACGCAATGTACGCGCCGGTCGCAACGCGCTTCAAAACCTATGCGGTCGCGCTGTCCGCGTCGTCGCGCCGCTACGCCGACATGCTGCTTGCGTTGTCCGCGATGAAGGAATGGTACGCGGCCGCCGCGGCCGAGACCGAAGTGTTGCCGCAATTCGAGCCGCAACATTGACGGCATGAAAATCTACGCCGTCGGCGGATCCGTGCGCGACGAACTGCTCGGGTTGCCGGTGACCGATCGCGATTACGTGGTGGTCGGCGCGACACCTGCCGAAATGGTCAAGCTCGGCTATAAACCGGTCGGCAAGGATTTTCCGGTGTTTTTGCATCCCCAGACGAAAGAAGAGTACGCGCTCGCGCGCACGGAACGCAAGACGGCACGCGGCTATCACGGCTTCGAGTTCCACGCCGCACCCGACGTGACTCTTGAAGAAGATCTGGCGCGCCGCGATCTGACGATCAACGCGATCGCGCGGGACGACGCCGGCAATATCATCGATCCGTTCGGCGGCGGCGCCGACTTGCAAGCGCGGGTACTGCGCCATGTCGGCCCGGCGTTCGCGGAAGACCCGGTGCGCATACTGCGCGTCGCGCGGTTTGCCGCGCGTTTTGGTTTCGCGATAGCGCCGGCAACGCTGCAACAGATGCGCGAAATGGTGGCGCATGGCGAAGCCGACGCGCTGGTCGCCGAGCGCGTGTGGCAGGAACTGGCGCGCGGATTGATGGAACGGCGGCCCTCGCGCATGTTCGAGGTACTGGCGGAATGCGGCGCGGCCGCGGTCGTGCTGCCGGAGTTGGCTGGGCTCGCCGGCACCGCGGGCGCACGCAGGCTGGCGGCATTGGACACCGCGGCAGAACGGGCGGTCGGCCTTGCAGCGCGGTTTGCGCTGATCGCCATGCACGCGGAAGAACGCGCGATTGAAGTCTTGTGCGAGCGCTTGCGCGTGCCCCAGGATTGCCGCGAACTTGCTCTATTGGCCGCGCGTTATTGCGCCGACGTGCGCAATGCGGACAAGTTGCCCGTGGATGCGCTGCTGTGGCTCCTGCAGGCGACCGACGCATGGCGCCGCCCCGAGCGGTTCACGCAACTGCTTGAGGTCTGCGCGGTCGCGGCCGACAGGCCGGCGAGTGCGGCGGCAGTCGCGAGACTGCGTGATGCGCTCGCCGCCGCGCGCGCGGTCGATGCCGGCGCAGTTGCCAGGAACTGCGCCAACGCGCAAGAGATCAAGGAGCGCGTCGCGCAGGCGCGCGCCGCCGCCATCAAAGACGCGTTCACGCCAAAACCGGCGCCGCCGGGACGCGCTGCAAACAAGGGAGAAGCGATGCTCGATCTTTATACGTGGACCACGCCCAACGGGCGCAAGGTTTCGATCATGCTCGAAGAAATCGGCCTGCCGTATCGCGTGCACGCGATCAACATCGGTAAGAACGACCAATTCACGCCGGCGTTCGTCGCGCTCAGCCCGAACAGCAAAATCCCGGCGATCGTGGATCCGGACGGTCCCGACGGCAAGCCGTACGCGATGATGGAATCGGGCGCGATCCTGATTTATCTCGCGGGAAAAACCGGCCGGCTGCTGCCGAAGTCCGACCGCTTGAAATACGATGCGCTGCAATGGCTGATGTTCCAGATGGGCGGCGTGGGCCCGATGTTCGGCCAGGTGCATCATTTCCTGCGCGCGGCGAAAGAGCCGGTGCCGTATGCGATCGAGCGCTACGCGAAAGAAAAAGACCGGCTCTATGGCGTGCTCGATGCGCGGCTCTCGGCGCACGAGTACCTTGCCGACGAGTATTCGATCGCTGACATCGCAACGTATCCGTGGGTTGCGCGTTATGAGTGGCATAAAACGAACCTGGCCGATTTTCCGCACGTGAAGCGCTGGTTCGACGCGATCTCGGCGCGCCCCGCGGTGCGGCGCGGGATGAAAGTGCCGGAGGTCTGAGCGTTAGAAGAATGCGCTAACGCGTGCGGGCGTGCCGCTGGAGAAAGCGCGTGATGTCGGCAGTGTTGAGTTCGGGCGAGGTACGCAACGCGGGATCTCCCGTCACGCGATTCGCCCATGCCATGTTGCGCCGCATACGCTCGACGATTGCGGGCCATTCCGGCGCGGTGTGACGTCGCGGGTCGGGCAGCACGTGGCATTGGGAACACGCGATGCTGAAACGGCGGCCGGACTCGGTGTCGAGGTCCGGATACCGGCCGGGAGCCAAGCCGTGTTGCGCGTGCTTTTGCAGATAACGCAGCAACGTCGCCTGCTCATCCGTGGTTGGCGTTTTGACGTCCGCCATCATCTCCTGCATCAGTTTGCCCAGGTTGCCGCGGCCCTCCATGCGCCATACCATGCGCGCAACCACGCTTTTCCAGCGCGCCGCATCATGCATCGCGGGATTGGGCAGGTAGTGGCACTGCACGCAATACGTGACGACGAGTCGTGCGCCCGCGGTTTTGGGGTCGGGCAATTGTCGCGGCTCGGGCGACGGCGGCAATATGCGTTCGAGCATCGCGCCGTGCGGGCTTTGTTCCCAGCGGTAGGTTGCCATTGCAACCGCGTCGCGGGCAGCGGGCGTTGCGGCGTCGGCCGCGAGCAGCGCGATCGCGACGAGCAGTTGCATTAACGCTGATTTCACGGCGGCAATACAACGTTCATCAGAGCTGACGGCTTTTGTCTCCGCGCGCAAAGCCGGCAAGCGGCGCGGCGAAGTCGCGGCCCAGCGCGATGACCTTGAAAAGCTCGCCCATCTCGGCGGGACTCATCAGCTTTTGCGCCTGTGCCGCCTGCGGCAGGTACGCCGCGGCATCGCCGGCGGACGTCGCGGCCAGCACGTCGGTGATGCCGCAGTTGATCAGGAACTGCGCCTGGTTTGCATAACCGAGCAATTCGAATCCGGCCCGCGTGGCAGCGTCGGCCAGCGCGCTGAAATCGACATGTGCGGTGATGTCCTGCAAGCCGACGAGACAAAGCGGATCGTCGTGCGCATGCTGCCGGTAGTGACACATCAACGTACCGCTGCTGCGTTGCGCGTGGTAGTACTCGCGCGCCGGAAAGCCGTAATCGATAAAGAGGGCGACGCCGCGCTCCATAACGGTGGCGAGCGTTGCCATGAACGATTGCGCGGCGAGATTGATTTCGGTGACATAGCCGGGCGGCAGGTCGAGGGCCTGCGCGGCGGCGAGCAATGCGCCGGTGGCGGGCCGCATCTCCCAATTGAACTTGTCGCCCGCCAGCGTCACGCCGCGCTCGTTGATGCCGCCGGCGCGAACTTCGATGATATGTACGGGCATCGCATCGAGGACTTCGTTGCCGAGCACCAGCGCGGTGAGCGATGAAGGCCACGCGTCCAGCCATTCGACGCGGCCGGCAAGGTCGGGAATGTCGCGTTGCAGGAGTTCGTGCTGGCGCTGTCGCAGGTCCGCGCTGGTTTCGAGCATGAAATAGCGCCGTGGCAGACTGTCCAGCGTTTCGAGTTCCGCGAGGAGATCGCGCGCGAGACGGCCGCTGCCAGCGCCGAGTTCGACGACATCCGGAATGCCATTTTGCAAAATCTGTGCCGCCTGGCGCGCGAGCGTGCGGCCGAAGACCCGTCCCATTTCGGGTGCGGTCACAAAGTCGCCGGCCGCGCCAAATTTGGTTGCGCCCGCACTGTAGTAGCCCAGGCCCGGCGCGTGCAATGCGAGTTCCATGTAACGCGCAAAGCTCAACCAGCCGCCGCCCGCGGCGATTTCGCGGGCAATCAGTGCGGTGAGCCGCGCGCTGTGCGCCACGGCGTCGACCGGGGGCGCGGGAAGTTTATGCAGGTGGGCGGGCAGCAAGCTGTGAATTCCTCGTATTTCCCCCACTTTAGAGGAAGCTTTGATTAAATGAAAACTAATCAGTGCTTCCCGTACAATATGCGCTATGCAGACGGATGGGACACTTGCGGGCAAGACGGCGTTGGTTACGGGCGGCGCGAAGCGCGTCGGGGCCGCGATTTGCCGGCGCTTGCACGCGGAGGGCGCCAGCCTGATGGTGCATCATCGCGCCTCGGTAGCCGAGGCGCGTGCGTTGCAGCACGAGTTGAACGGGCGTCGCGCGGATTCGGTGGCGCTGATCCAGGCCGATCTTCTGAGTGGCGCGAGCCTGCCCGACCTCGTCAAGACCACGGTCAAGCAATTCGGCAGTCTCGATATCCTTGTCAATAATGCCTCGAGTTTCTTTGCGACCGCAATCGGCGAAATCACCGACAAGGCGTGGGACGACCTGATCGGCACCAATCTGAAGGCGCCGCTGTTTTTGTCGCAGGCTGCGGCAATTGAATTGCGCAAACGCCACGGCTGTATCGTCAACATTGTCGACATTCATGCCGAATTTCCGATGAAAAATTACGTCGTCTACACGGTGGCGAAGGGCGGCCTGCTCGCGCTCACGCGCTCGCTCGCTCGCGAACTGGGCCCGGAGGTGCGCGTGAACGGCGTGGCGCCGGGCACCATATTGTGGCCGGATGACGACGCGTGGTCCGACGAACTGTCGCGCCAGCGCATCGTCAATCAGACCGCATTGAAGCGCGCGGGTGAGCCGGACGACATCGCGAAGGCGGTCGAATTCCTCGTCGCCGCCGCGCCTTATGTGACGGGGCAGGTGATCGCGGTCGATGGCGGCAGGAGCATCACGTTATGAACGCGTCCCGTCCCTCATCCCCGACCCTTCTCCTGGAGGGAGAAGGGAGCGATTCGCTTCCCTCTCCCTCCGGGAGAGGGACTGAGGGTGAGGGCAATACTCCGGCGCCCAAGCAGATTTATGAAGCGAACAAGCTCGCCAAGCGGCTGCGCCGCCTGGTCGGGCAGGCGATCGGCGACTACGAAATGATACGCGCGGGCGATCGCGTGATGGTGTGCCTGTCGGGCGGCAAGGACAGTTACGCAATGCTGGACGTGCTGCTCAATTTGCGCACGCACGCGCCGGTCGATTTCGAGATCGTTGCGGTCAACCTCGATCAGCGCCATCCCGGCTATCCGGCGCACATACTGCCCGACTATTTGACGGCACTCGGCGTGCCGTTTCACATCGAGGTGCAGGACACGTATTCGGTGGTGAAGCGCGTGATTCCGGAAGGCAAGACGATGTGCGGCTTGTGCTCGCGCTTGCGCCGCGGCGTGCTGTACCGCGTGGCGAAGGAACTCGGCGTGACCAAGATCGCGCTCGGCCACCATCGCGACGATATCCTTGAGACGTTTTTTCTCAACTTGTTTTTCGGCGGCAAGTTGAAGGCGATGCCGCCCAAGCTGGTCTCGGACGACGGCGCGCACGTCGTGATCCGACCGCTGGCCTATGTGCAGGAACGGGACCTTGCGGCGTACGCAACGGTGAAGCAGTTCCCGATCATTCCGTGCGACCTCTGCGGTTCGCAGCCGACGCTGCAACGAAAGCAGATGAAGGACTTGATGCGTGACTGGGAAAAGCGGTACCCGGGCCGGGTCGAATCGATCTTCCGCAGCTTGCAGGACGTGCGGCCGTCGCACCTCATGGATCGCAAGCTTTTCGATTTTGCGGCCATTGCCGCGACGGGGATCGCTGCTGAAGATGGGGACAAAGCCTTTGATCCGCAAGATGAATTCACCATATTCTCGGATCCGTAGTAGGCACTGACTCTGAAACCGGGCCGCTCGAAGCAAATATTGTCAAAATAATTTTGTCATGGTAAATTCTCACCCAGAGAATATTTCATGAACTGTGCCGACCGTCTCGTCGCTCTCTTCGGCTCCCAAGCCGAGGTTGCGCGTCAATTCCGCCTCGACCGCGCCGTCGTCAATAACTGGGTGAAATCCGGTTACGTGCCGGCCCGCTGGGCGATGGAAGTCGAGAACGCCAGCAATGGCCAGATCACCGCAGCCGAAGTCCTCAACGAAGCCACCGCCAGAAAACCGCTCCGGATGAAATCGCGTCCGGACGGCGAAAGTTTGTTCGGGTCATTACTTACAGGGAACGACACCATGAATGATTTTGCGCCAGCCAAACGCATCAATTCCTTTCATCCGCCGCAACGCACGTTGATGGGGCCGGGCCCGACCGAAATCCACCCGCGGGTGCTGACGACGATGAGCCAGCCGGCAATCGGCTATCTCGACCCGATATTCGTCGAGATGATGGAAGAACTGAAGACGCTGCTGCGTTACGCGTACCAGACCAAGAACCCGCTCACGTTTCCGATTTCGGGGCCGGGCTCGGTCGGCATGGAATTCTGTTTTGTGAACCTGGTGCGTCCCGGCGACAAGGTGATCGTGTGCCGCAACGGCGTATTCGGCGGGCGCATGATTGAAAACGTCGAACGTTGCGGCGGCACTCCCATCGTCGTCGATGATGACTGGGGTTCGCCGATCGATCCGCAAAAAGTCGAAGACGCGTTCCGCAAGAACCCCGGTGTACGCATTCTCGCCTTCGTGCACGCGGAGACTTCGACCGGTTGCCAGTCGGATGCCAAGACGCTCGTCGAGATCGCGCACAAGCACGATGCTCTCGCGATCGTCGACGCGGTGACGTCGCTGGGCGGCACGCCCGTGCTGGTCGACGAGTGGAAAATCGACGCGGTTTATTCGGCGAGCCAGAAATGCCTGTCGTGCACGCCGGGCCTCTCGCCGGTCTCGTTCTCCGAGCGCATGGTCGCCGACGTCAAGGCGCGCAAGGACAAGATCCACAGCTGGTTCATGGACATGAACCTCTTGCTTGGTTACTGGGGCGCGACGACGCGCACTTATCATCACACGGCACCGACCAACTCGCTGTTCGCGCTGCACGAAGCACTGCTGCTGATTCGCGAGGAAGGCATTGAAAATTGCTGGGCGCGCCATCACCGCCATCACCTTGCATTAAAGGCGGGACTCGAAGCGATGGGGCTCAAGTTTCTCGTCAAGGAGCAGTATCAGATTCCGCAGATGAACGCCGTGCGTTGCCCCGAAGGGGTCGACGAAGCCGCGGTCCGCAAGACGCTGCTCAACGAATTCGGCCTCGAGATCGGCGCCGGCCTCGGCCCGCTCGCGGGCAAAATCTGGCGCTTCGGCCTGATGGGTTATTCGTGCCGCCCCGACAACGTCATGCTGTGCCTGTCGGCGCTGGGCTCGGTGCTGTCCGACATGGGCCTGCCGGTGCATGTCGGCGATGCCGAATCCGCCGCGCACGGCGCTTATGCGGCGATGCACGCGACGGCCGCGCAGGTGAAGAAAAAGACGGTGGCCAAGGCCGCGTGACCGTATGCCGCCGTAATAACCGCATAGCAACCGGCGGCAGCGACATGCTATATTCATCGCCGTGACTACGGAGTCCCAGCGATTCGCCATCATGTTTGCCGACGTGAGCGGCAGCACCAGCTTGTACGAGAAGCTCGGCGATCAGCGCGCCATGGCCGCCATCGATACGGTGCTATCGGAACTGCGCAAATCGACCGTCCTGCAGGACGGCCGCGTCGTCAAGACCATAGGCGACGAAGTCATGGCGGTATTCCCGTCGGTCGATGCCGCCATGCAGGCTGCGTGCGATATGCAGTCACGTGTCGCGGCGATACCCCAGGGCGACAACGCGCGTCTCGCGATTCGCGTCGGCTTTCATTTCGGGCCCGCAATCGAAGAGGGCGGCGATTACTTCGGCGACGCGGTGAACACTGCCGCGCGCATGGCCGGACTCGCCAAAAGCGGACAAATTATCACCAGCGGTCAGTCGGTAGACGCGCTGTCGGAGTTGTTGAAGGCGTCGACGCGTGAGATCGACGCGATGCAGGTCAAGGGCAAGCAGGACGAGATCCGGATCTTCGAGGTCATCTGGCACGACAGCGGCGACCTTACTGCATTGGCGGAGCGGGATCTGCCGGTCAGCACGCATGAGCCTGCGCTGACCCTGACTTACGGAACTGCGACGCTCGCGCTCGGCGCCGGGCAGAAATCCGCGTCACTCGGGCGCGATGCGGGCAACGATATGGTGGTGCCGGACAAAATGGCGTCCCGCGTACACTGCAAAATCGAATACCGGCGCGGCAAATTTTTCCTGGTCGATCAAAGCACCAACGGTACATATGTGACCGTCGAGGGCGACGCCGAAATCATGTTGAAACGCGAGCAGATCATGTTGCGCGGGCGCGGCGTTATCTGTCTCGGCCACGCGGCGCTGTCGAACGATGCCGAGGTCGTTTCCTTTGCCGTTGCCTGAAGGCTGCGGCTAGATCGTCAGCCGGCTGATCGCCTCGGGATCCCGCAGTATCGACTTCTGCCGCGCAGGCGGTGCCGCATAGAGCGACGCGGGTGGATAGCTGTCGAGCCGCATGAGCACCGCCTTGTCGTTGCAAGCCGGTTCAAACATCACCGCAACCTGTTCCCCGCTGGTGGCGCCGAGGTTAAAGCAGGCTTTTCCGAGCTTGGCGTTAAGCGGCTTGAGGACGGTGTTCGCAACCAGATCGGTCAACGGTCCCGTGCCGCCGGAGAGTTGGACGTCGTAAATTGCGGGCGTACCCGCGCGACGCGCGACGCCAATGACCGCCTGCAGGCCGACCAGCTCACGTGCAATCCCCGCTTCCACGCCTTTATCCGGCAGGCCTTCGATCTTGAGCGCGACTTTCTGTCCGCTCGCGTTGAAATGCCGCACGAAAAAGTCGCGCGAGAATTCATCGGCGATCTTGCCGCCGATTGCCGCGAGCGCCTGTTCCTCCGTTGCCCACGATCCGGCGGCGACCGGCAGTTTGTTGTTGTAATAGATTTCTTCGCCGCTTTGCTTGTCGACGCACTTCACCGTCCACGAGGTCAGCATGTATTTGTCGATCGTGATTCCGGAGGCCGCGAGCTTGGCCGATAGTTTCTTGAGCCTCGCTTCGCCGATCACGGCAAAGTCGGCGCCCTTGCCCGGTGCGGCGGGCGCCTGCGCGTCGTCGGACCAAATCCGGAATCCGAACGATTTGATGCGTTCCTTGAGCAGGTTCTCGGCAACTTGTGAATTTTGCACGGCGTCGCCTTCGCCGCGCGCATTGATCGCCACCGAAATTTTCGGGTCGCCATTGTTGCGGATAAATTCAATACGCTCGTCGTGCGACATCTGGTTGAGCGATTTCTGCACTTCCCGCACCCGCACCGCCGCCTGCGTGGTCACGTACATGAGCCCGTCCTTGCCGAGTTCCGGCGCGCCTTCCTGCACGATGCTCGCGATATAGTTGCTGCTTTTCGACAACAGCTTGTCGCGCAGCAGATCGTAGTTCTTGGCTAGCGATGCGCGGTCAAGGTAAAGCGCGATCGCTTTTTCGACCAGCTGGCTTTTGGAGTCCGCGCGCAGATCGGCCGTCAGCAGCGATTTGTCGGTCTGGTATTTCTGATCCCTGGGGTCGGCGAGCCCGACTGCACTGATGATCATCGTGCCGGGCTCGACGGGCGGCAACGCTGCCGCCACCGGCGCAGCCGGCGCGGTCGCGGTCGCGGGTGCCGGCGTGCCAGCTGCGGATGCGGGCACATCGTGGGTCTTGGCCGGTACCAGCACGAAATAACTGGCGATGCCGACGCCGATGACGCCGGCAATAGTCGCCGCGATCGCCAGCAGCGGAGCCTTCTTTTTGGGCGACTGCTCGATCGACGAGGCTTTTGCAGCCGGCGCCGGCGCGGCTGCAGTCTGCGCCGGCATTTCCATGTCTCCGATGAGGTTGCCAGCACGATTAACGCTCGCGTCGGATGCGGTGTTGATAACCGTGCCGTCGGCCGTCGTAATCTCGGGCAGTCCCGGCGCGGCCACGCCCTCAGCCGCGAGCCGGATGGCGTCGGCGAATTCGCGCGCAGTCTGAAAACGGTCTTCCGGGCGTTTTGCCATCGCCTTGGCGATCACGGCGTCAAACGGTTTCGGCACCTGCACGTTCAGCCGGGACGGCGGCGGCGGATCCACGCTCAGCACTTTATGCATGATGGTCGTCGCGGTACCGGAGAACGGCCGTTCGCCGGTCAGGAACTCGTAGAGCACCACGCCGGCCGAAAAAATATCGGAGCGGCGATCGACCGTCTGTCCCATGAACTGCTCGGGAGACATGTACGCGGGGGTGCCGAGCACGGAACCGGCCTGCGTATATTGCGAAGACTCAATGCGCGCGATGCCGAAGTCCGCAACTTTGACCTGACCGTTGGGCCGGATGATGATATTGGCGGGCTTGATGTCGCGGTGGACCACGCCGTAATTATGCGAATACTCGAGGGCATCGAGCAGCTCGCCCATGATGCGCGTGATTTCCGTCATTGGAAAACGTTCGTCCTGCGCAAAATGGCTCTTGAGTTCGCGTCCGATCACGAACTCCATTGCGATGAAGGTGGTGTTGTTGTCCTCGCCGAAATCGTAGATCGCGACGATATTGGGATGATTGAGGCGTCCCGCGGCTTTGGCTTCGCGCTGAAATCGCGTGATCAATTCAGCCGCGTCGTCGCCCTCGAGCTGATCCCGGCGGATGGTTTTCAGCGCAACCGTGCGCTCTATGCTCGGGTCGAACGCTTCGTAGACGACACCCATAGCGCCGCGCCCGAGTTCGCGCAGGATTTCGTATTTGCCCAGTTTGAGTGGTGCTTCGCTCATGGTTTAACGCGGCGTGAAAAAGGCGGGTTTTTTTTACTTGTACTTGCTGTCGATTTCCCACACCGTTTTCTGGATCAGGCGCTGCACCATCGTATCGAGCGAAACGCCGCCCTGCTGGGCGGACGAAGCGCCGAGCACGGACGTCGAGGTCGTGCCGACCTCCATTTTTTCCTCGGTGTAGCCTTGGGCGACCTGCTCGGTCGTTTCGGCGTTCATGATCTTGTAGCGCATGCCGACTATCCAGACCCCGCTGGTGTCCTCGGTCTTGACCGAGCCGACCGCAGTGCCGCCGATCGCCGCACCCTGTCCGCCGAAGAAGCCGATCATGCGGCCGACCGAGCCGCCGTCGAAGCCTTTTTGCGCGGCGGCGACCTGTTCGGTTTTCAGGATGTCGAATTTGACGACCCATTTGGTGGTCTTGAGCTTGCCGCGGCCGAGCATTTTTTGCGCCTGGTCGACATCACCCAGATTGTAGGCGAGCGTAAATTCGTTGAGCAGCGGGCCGAGATTGGTGCGCTCGAGCACCGGGAAGTTCGCCTTCGACAATTCGATCTCGGCGAAGTCGGCAATATTGTTGGCGCCGATTTTCTGGGTGAAGGTCGCGTTGGTGCTTTTGATTTCGCCGGGAATCACGATGAGCGGCGGACCGGCTTTGCCGGCGTTCGAGTACTCGATCGGCTTGTACACCGCACGGTCGGCGGCTTCGTTGGTTTTTTTCGAAGTCGACGTCGCAGGCGCAGGGCTGCTTTCGGAACCCCAGTGAGGCTGCGCCCGGGCGGCGGCTCCGGACAACGCGAGCAGCGCGGCGGCAACGAGGCTCAGGAGGGTTTTTGCAAGGTCGGTTTTCATTTTCGGTTCTCCCGGAAAAATGAGTAATGGTCTGGGCGGCGGGTATGCCGTTATTTCTTGCGCTTGGGTTCTGCCTTGGGTGCAGCGGCACCTTTGGTACAGTAGTCGCTATAGAGCTTGGCCACAACATCATCGGCCTGCTCGTTGATAAGCCGGGCGGCGGCAGTCCGGATATCGCTACCCGAAAAGGATCCGCCCTGCGCGGTGGCATCTGAAATCATGCGGCCGCTCGTATCGGCGAGCGTAAAGCCCAGGTTGACCGTAACCTCGTTCACCCGGATGACCGGATTGACGCTTGCCTGGGCGGTGATCAGCCCGCGCAGCACGAAATTCGCGCCGAGCCGGCGGGAAGCTGACAGCGCGGCATCGGGATTGCCTTTGAAATAAGCGTCGATCTCGGCTTGCGCGACCTGTTTCTTGATTTCTTCCGGCGTGTAAGTCTTGAGCCCGAGCGCACGCAGCCGCTGGTTGATGACCTGAAAGTGAGGGCCGTAATTTTCCTGGTTTGCCAGAATGCCGCCGCCGGACTGTTGCTCGCCGATGATCAGCATGATTTTCTTGTCTTTGAGCTGATCGCCGCAGGGCGTGGAGAGGCGTTCGGCGATCCCTTGCTGGCGCGCTTCTTCCTTGGCCTTGGCGCTGTCATCCTGCTGTGAGAACTTGAAACCCTGCGCATGGCCTGCGCCGGCGCAAAAGAGCGCGACGAGAGCGACAGCCAGTGGAAAGCCAGTTTTCATCGGGGTTTCGGGGTTAGTGGACGCAGCCGCGTATGTCTGTCGAGAGTCGAGTTTAAGCAAATGGGGATGACAAATCCATACCGCCGTGCCGCACGCGTGAAATTCATCACCAACCGCGCTGTTCACGTGCAGGTTCGGGCCTGCAAACGACCGTATTGGCCGCGCTATCGCCCTGAACGAGTGAAATTTTCACCACCAGCAACGGTTTCGCCGGCGCGAGGCGGGGTTATTCGACCTTCACGCCTTTCCAGAACGCGATATAACCCTTGACGTTGTCGGCGGCGGATTTTGGTTCGGGGTAATACCAAGCGGCATCCTTGTTGGTTTCGCCGTTGACGACGAGATCGTAGTAGCTCGCTGTACCTTTCCACGGGCAAACGCTATGCGTCGTGCTGTCGCGCAGAAATTCGCGCTTGACTGCATCGGCGGGAAAATATTGATTGCCTTCCACGACGACGCAGCGATCGCTTTCGGCGATGACGGTGCCGTTCCAGCTTGCGCGTTTCATGTCGTTGTTCCGAAAACCTATTGATGCGAATAAAGCGGCACGCCGGCCACCGGCAGCTTCGCGGTCAATATGCGGCCGCCGTACGAGTCGCAAATATAAAGCGTTTTGCGATCGGCGCCGCCGTACGCGGCATTGGTCAGGCGGCTCACGCCGTCGTTCGCCTGGATCCGGTAAAGTGGCTCGCCGAGCGGGCTCAAGAGCCATACGATGCCGACGCGCGCGTGACAGACGGCAAGATTGCCCGCTTCGTCCACCGCGAGACCGTCGGGACCGTGGATGCCGGGCAAATAGCCGAAGACGCCTGCCTTCGAAACGCCGCCGTCCTTGAGCGGCAAATGCCACATGCAGTTCGCGCGCGTCATGGCGACATACAGAACTTTTTCCTCCGGATCGAGCGCGAGGCCGTTCGGGCTCGGCCCGTTGTCGATCAGGCGTTCGAGTTTGCCGCCGGCGGTGAGACGGTACACGCGGCCGCTGGGGTCGTGGACACCGGTCTGGCCCTGGTCGGTAAAGTACAAATCG
>CAZEAX010000014.1:0-24997 GCA_964510405.1 uncultured Streptomyces sp.
CCATGTGGTCCGAGCAGATGAAACCGCGCAACTGGATACGGTTGACGAGGAACGAGCGGAAGTTGTGGACCGTCAAGGCGTCCGGATTGTTGTAGCCGGAAATCTGTCCGCACAGCGCAATCCGTGAAAACGCATTCATCTGCGCCAGCACCGCGTCGAGTATCGGCCCGCCGACGTTGTCGAAATACACGTCGACACCTTGCGGGCATGCCGCGGCGAGTTCGGCATCGAGCTTGCCCGCCTTGTAGTCGATGCACGCATCGAACTCGAGCTCGTTGACCACGTAATCGCATTTCGCTTTACCGCCGGCAATGCCGACCGCGCGGCAGCCGTGCAACTTCGCCAGCTGGCCGACTACGCCGCCCACCGCGCCGCTCGCCGCCGACACGACGACTGTCTCGCCCGCTTTGGGCCGGCCGTGCTCGTTGAGCCCGATCCACGCGGTGACGCCGGGCATGCCCACCACGCCGAGATAAGCGGAAAGCGGCACGTATGCCGGATCGATTTTGCGCACGCCGCCGCCGTCGCTTTTGCCGTAGAGCTGCCAGCCCGTACGCGTTTCGACGAAATCGCCGACCTTGAACTTGGCGTGGCGCGATTCGATCACCTCGCCGACCGCGGTGCCCACCATCACTTCGCCGACCTCCGCTTTTTTGGCGTAGGACTTGGCGTCGTCCATGCGGCCGCGCATGTACGGATCGAGCGACAGGTAATGCGCGCGCACCACGAATTCGCCTTCGTCCGCGCGCGGAATTTCCGACTCGGCGAATCGAAAGTGGCTGGTCTCGACCGGTCCGCGCGGACGCGCCGCCAATAACACCTGCTGGTTTTTCATTTCAAGTCTCCGTTTTTGCGTTGGCTCGTTGCAGCTTCGAACTGTGTACACCGTTGACGGCGCGGATGCAACGCTCCGCTCGTAGTAAACTGTCGGCCTCACGCATCCACAAGAAATTTCCGGGGAGTTCACGCATGGATTTGAAACTGACCGGCCTGACCGCGCTGGTGACCGGCGCGTCGCGCGGCATCGGGCGCGCGGTCGCACATGAGCTTGCGCGCGAAGGCTGCAACCTGCATCTCGCCTCACGCAGTGCGGCCGACCTCGAAGCGGTGCGCGCAGCGATAGCGCAAAAGTACAAGGTGAAAGTCGAATGCCATGCGCTCGATCTCGGCGAGTCGCGCAACATCGCGACCTTGGTCAAGCAGGCCGGCGACGTCGACATCCTCGTCAACAACGCGGGGGTTACGCCGGCGGGCGAATTGCTCGAGATCGACGAGGCGCAGTGGCGCCAGGGCTGGGAGCTGAAGCTCTTCGGCTATATCAATCTGACGCGGGAAATCTACGCGCGCATGCGCGCCCGGAAGAGCGGCGTGATCATCAATGTGATCGGCGTCGCGGGCGAACGGCCGCGCCAGAACTATATCGCGGGCACCACCGGCAACGCGGCGCTGATGGCATTCACTCGCACGCTGGGCGGCGACAGCATGGATTACGGCGTGCGCGTCGTCGGCATCAATCCCGGCCAGATCGAGACCGACCGCCTGCGCACTCGTTTGCAGAAGAAGGCACAGGACGCGTTCGGCGATCCGGCGCGCTGGAAAGAATTGCTCAAGAACCCGATGGGGCAGCCGCAGGAAATCGCCGATCTCGTCGCTTATCTCGCATCGCCGCGCGCTTCATTTATCAGCGGCACGATCGTCACCGCGGACGCCGGACGCGCCGCGCGCCATGCGGATTGACCGCATCGTCGGCCGTTTTGCCCTTGCGTGCGCAATGTCGGCGCCGGCAGTCGCCTTGCATGCCCAGAGTTATCCGGCGCGGCCGATCCGCCTGATCGTGCCGTATCCGCCGGGCGCCGGCACCGACATCATCGCGCGCACGGTCGGGCAGAAACTGGGGGAAGTTCTCGGCCAGCAGATCGTCGTCGACAATCGCGGCGGCGGCGGCGGCGTGATCGGCGCCGATGCGGGCGCCAAAGCCCCGCCCGACGGCTACACGATGGTGCTCGTGACAAGCACGTTCGCGATGACGCCCGCGCTGCAAAAGCCGCCGTACGATCCGGTGCGCGATTTCACGCCGCTGATACTCCTCGCCGCGGTGCCCAACATACTCGTAATCCATCCGGCGCTGCCCGCGCACTCGCTGCAGGAACTGATCGCGCTGGCGCGCGCGCGTCCCGGCGAATTGAGCTATGCAACGTCGGGCACCGGCACGGTATCGCACCTGCTCACGGAGTGGTTGTGCAGCATGGTCGGCGGCGTCAAGCTCGTGCACGTGCCGTATAAAGGCAATGCGCAGGCGCTGACGGATCTGTTGGGCGGCCATGTGTCCATCATGTTCTCCGCATTGCCGTCGGCCATGCCGCATCTGGTGAGCGGCCGCGTACGCCCCATCGCGATCACGAGCCGCGCGCGTTCGGCCGCGGTGCCGCAGGTGCCGACGTTCATCGAGTCCGGCCTGCCGGAATTTGTATTCAGCTCGGAGTTCGGCTTGCTGATGCCGGCGCGCACCCCGCGCGACATTGTCGCGCGCCTGAACCGCGAGATCGTGAAAATATTGCGCCTGCCCGACGTGCGCGAGCGGCTGGCCGCGCAGGGCGCCGAGCCGGTCGGCAACACGCCCGACGAATATGCAGCCTCGCTCAAAGCCGATCTCGCGCGCTGGGCCAAAGTGGTCGTCACCGCAGGCATACGCGCGGATTGATTCCGCTCAACCAATCCGGAAAACTTCGATGCACAAAACCCTGATCCACCTTGCGTGCGCGATGCTGGCTGGCGCGAACGGCGCCGCCGCAGCGGCCGGCTATCCGGAAAAACCGGTGCGCCTGCTGGTCGGATTCTCCGCGGGCGGCAGCGCCGACGTCTCGGCGCGCGCAATCGCGAAGAAGCTCGGCGAACTGCTCGGCACCACCATCGTCATCGACAACCGCGGCGGCGCCGGCGGCAGTGTCGCCGCGCAACTCGCGGCCGTCGCGCCGCCCGACGGCTACACGCTCTTGTGGGGCAGCGTCGGCGCGCTCACCATCAACCAGATCCTCGAAAAAAATCTGCCGTACAACACGGAAACCGCGTTTGCGCCGGTCGGTCTTACGCTGACTTTCTGCAACGCACTGATCGCACGCCAGGATTCGCCGGTGCATTCCGTCGCGCAGCTGATCGCGCTCGCCAGGGAAAAGCCGGGCGAATTGAACTACGGCACGCAGGGCATAGGCTCCGCCGGCTATCTTTCCGGCGAACTGCTGAAAAGCATGACAGGTACGCGTTTCACGCACGTTCCGTACAAGGGCGCCAGCGAAATACTCACGGCGGTGATAAGCGGCGAGCTGCAGACGAGTTTCATCAGCGCGACGTCCGCGGGCTCGCTGCGCAACCGCATCCGCGTGCTCGCGGTGACGAGCCTCAATCGCGATCCCAGCCTGCCCGACGTACCGTCGATGAGCGAAGCCGGCGTAAAAAACTACGATGCGACGTTCTGGTACGGGCTGCTCGCGCCCGCCGGCACGCCCGTTGCCATCGTCAACCACCTGAACCGACATTTGCGCACGGCGCTCGCGGACGCGGAAACAACGCGGCCCGTGCAGGCGCAGGGGCTCAACCCGTCGCCGTCGTCGCCGCAGGAATACGCGGCGCGCATCAGGGCCGATTACGCAAAGTGGAAAAAAGTCATCGGCGGCGCGTAAGCGTTTCCCGCGACCGCGCACGGCGGGAATTGCCGCCGCGGCCCGAAAAGAGCATCCTGTTACCGTGGCACCATAAAAGACCATACGCACAGGAAGGAACGGCAATGCGTAACTCGATCGCAGTGATAGTGACATGCGCGGCGCTGGGCGGCGCGATGAACCACGCGGGCGCGCAGCAGGCGCAGTTTCCGCTCGCAGCACCCGCCGGCCAGGACAGCAACGCACGCCAGGCCGCCCCGCCCGGCGCCAAGAATCAAGGCCCGTATTTCAACTCGACGTGGCAGTACGGCAACACGTTTGCGACGCCGGCCGGCGCCAGGATCTGGAATCCGGCGAAGATCAAACTGATGCAGGGCGGCAAACTGGTCGGCGGCACGGTGCGCGGCGTGCGCGATCCCGCCACCTACTGCGCAATGGCCAATGCCGGCTACGACTTCATCTGGACCGAGATGCAGCACGAGCCGTCGTCGTGGGGCGACGTGATCAACGCGTGGAAATCCTGCCCGCGCGCGAAGGCGGTGCCGGGCGTGCGCGTCGCGTACACCGACGAACGCGAAATCCAGCGCGCGATGGACGGCGGCGCGCTGGTGCTGATCGTGCCGACGGTCGACACCGTCGAAGAAGCGCGCGAAGCCGTGGGCTGGGCGTACTTTCCGCCGCTCGGCAAGCGCAGTCTCGGCGGCGGCGCCGCGTTCCATCCTGACATGTGGGGCGGCGTGCCCGGCGGCTATCGCAACACCATCAACGACAATCTCGTGCTGATCGTGATGATCGAAACGCTCGAAGGCCTGAAGAACGCCGACGAGATCGCGAAGGTGCCCGGCGTGCACGCCGTGTTCGCGGCGAGCAGCGACATCGGCAACTTCTCGGGCTACAAGCAGGGCGACCCCGATTACGAGCGCGCGATCAACATCGTGCACGACGCCGCGATCAAGGCCGGCAAGAAACTGTGCGGCCCGTTCGCGTGGAAGGACCGTCCGGACTTCACCTGCTTCCAGGCCGGCAGCGAAATCGTTCAGATCGAGCGCGGCGCGCGCGCCGAACTGGGAAACCTCGCCAATACGCAGGCGAAACCCGAGGTAGGGCCGCTGGCGCCGAAGTAACGGGTTACAGTCCGGTATTGAAAGTGTTCCGGCTCGACGCCAGACCTGGCGTGAAAGGAAATTTGACGATGATAAGCGCTGCCATGAAAGTTCGATCGATCGACCGGTACACGAAATGCAGGCCGTTCGTTGCGCTCGCCGCGATACTATTGCTGGGCACGGTACCTGCGCGTGCGCAGGAATCGGTCGTCAAGGCCGAGGAGCTGATACGCCTGCAAACGATACCGTTGTCGCGCCCGGTGGATTTCGAGGCGCAGCATCCTCCCGAGCAGATCGAATTCCTGGCCTGGATAACGCTGCGCGCGCTGGATTTAAGCAGTTCGTGGAATCCGCGGAACCGCGCGTGGAGCGTCTATCGAGCGAACGTCCGCTACAGCCTCGATCAGACGCTGCGCCAGCGCTGGCAGACGGCCGGCGGCATGATCCGCAGCCTCTCTCAGAATCCCGACACGGCGCTCGCCAAGTTCTACGCCGACGGAATGTCCGCACAGGAACTCGACGACGCGCTGGCGTTTTTCCGCAGCGATACGGGAAAGAAATACACCCAGTATCTGCGCCAGCTGAGACGCGCGTACTTCGTGGGCCAGATCGAACTCGACCGCATTTCGATAGACCCCGACCTCGGCAAGCCCGGCGACTCGATCACCGCGCGGCGCAAGGCGTGGCTAGACAGGAAGCACATCTCGCTGGATCCCGCCCCGGCCGGTTACGATTTTCACGTCCGCTCGGCGCAGTCGACGTTCCCCGCGGCCAAACCGCTGGACATCGTGTTCGCCCTGATTGCCGGCGCGCCGCCGGGAACGGAAGCGTTTCAGCGCCTCGATCAGGCTGTACCCGCTGCAGAACGAGACATCGTTAATCGCTTCCTGTCATCGCCGGCATCCGACAGGGAAAAGCAGGCACGCAAAGCATGGACCGAGGCGATCGCGAAGAACCGCGATGTCCTGCCCCTTATGCTGGACGACGTGCGCGCGGTCCTGGATGTCGTGGCGCAATGGAAAAAAGTGCGGGCCGATCCCAGTGCGCTGCCGAGGTCGATCGCGCAATTCGATCCGGCATCCGTCGAAGTCGGCGATGAATACAAGCTCGTCAACATGGAGGACGGTTCAACGCGGGACTTCGTCAAGACCTGCCTGCCGGGCATCTCCGACTCGACGATTTCTCGCATGACGGAGAACGTCAACGGGCGCTCGTACCGCGAGTTCGCACGCCTGGTTTCACTTCCCGGCGCAAAAAACGTCTTCCTCGCCCGCCAAGGCGTCGGCGCCTGCATCCCGGTCACGCCTCCAGGCTACCCGGTGCCCGCCGTCAATTCATTCGTCGGCACCATCCGGGTAGTGGGCATGGATGACAACGATGCGAAGCGCTGGTACAAGGCAATTGCCCAGGAGATTGCCGTGAACGGCGCTAGTGAATCATTGGTCATTGCGCCGAACGGCAACGCTTTCGAAATCACTTATGCGGTGAACGTACAGTCGCCGCATACTTTGATTTATTCGTCGACGCTGCTCTACGCACGCACGTACGAGACCGAGCGTTACCGCATCGTGCAGCGAGTGGCAAATTTCAAGTCGCTTTCGACGATAGGCACCGGCTCAAAAGGCAGCGCCGTTCAATATGAAAAATCCCTGATCTCGACCCCCGACGACGTCAAGCGCGATCAGGACCGGCGCGCGCGCGACACGGCGGGCTGAAATCCGGTTCAGGAATTTCCCCGCGCGACTTTGGAAGCACTGCTTATCTCGACCGGCGTCGTCGCCCTCGCGGAAATCGGCGACAAAACGCAGCTCCTCGCCTTCATCCTCGCGGCGCGTTTCAGGAAGCCGCTGCCGATCGTCGCCGGCATCCTCGTCGCGACGCTCGTCAATCACGGCCTCGCCGGTGCGCTCGGCGCGTGGATCACGTCGGTGGTGAGTCCTGAAGTCATGCGCTGGGTGCTGGGCCTGTCGTTCATCGGCATGGCGGGCTGGACGCTGATACCCGACAAGATCGAGGAGGAAGAAACCCAGGTCGCGAAACACCTGGGCGTATTCGGCGCGACGCTGATAACTTTTTTTCTGGCCGAGATGGGCGATAAGACGCAACTCGCGACGATCGCGCTCGCGGCGCATTACGCGGCGCCGGTGACGGTCGTCGCCGGCACCACGCTCGGCATGCTGATCGCGGACGTGCCCGCCGTGTTCGTCGGCAACCGGTTTGCCGCGAAGATTCCGATGAAACTCGTGCACTCGATCGCGGCCGCGATATTCGCCGCGATGGGCGTGCTCACGCTGCTGAAGGTCGAGCAGCTCTTTCAGTAGCGGCGCGGCCCGGCGGCGGCTACTTCTTCTGTTCCTGCCGCTCCTGCGCGAGCTGGTCCAGATAGATTTTTTCGAGCTTCGCCACCGCGTTGCGGTAGCCTTCGGGATCGACAAAGCGGTTAGGATCGTACGCGTCGCCGGGTTTGTATTTTTCGTGCAGGCCGAACTGCTTCGCGTGCGACGCGACCCATACCTCGGGAACGATCTGCTTCTGCTTCGCAAACGTCAGCGCGTAGGCTTCGGTAATGCCGGGAAACGCCGGCATCCCGCTCACCTTCACGCCCGGATTGATCGATCCCATGTTCGCGATCAGCACGCGGTACGTGCGGCCCGCGTCCTGCGTCGTGAACGAGAAACTGGTCGCGCCCTTGGTGTGTCCCGGATGATGCATGACGGTGAGTTCGGTGTCGCCCAGCTTCACTTTATCACCGTCTTTCAGACGCTGATCGACTTTGACCGGCTCGTAGGTCGACCCGCGCCCCTGCGGATAGCGGTAATCCGAGCTGCCGCCGTCCTCGAGCATGCCGGCATCCGCTTCCTGCATGAGCATTTTGGCGCCGGTCAGGCGTTTCAATTCGGCCATGCCTGCAACGTGGTCCCAGTGGCCGTGCGTGGCGAGCAGCAGCTTGATGTCGCTCACCTTGAAGCCGAGCTTTTCGATGTTGGCGCGGATCGGCGCGACCGAATCGTTGACGCCCGTGTTGATCAGCATGTTGCCGGCCGGCGTGACGATCAGGTACACCGCGAGATCGTAGGTGCCGACATAATAGAGGTTGCCGACGATATGCAGCGGCGGAAAGGGCCTGACGTAAATTTCATTTTCTGCGGTAATCGGCGGCGGGGTGAATTTCACCTGTGCCATTGACGCGGCCGGGTTGAAAACGACCAGCGCGACGAACGACAGCATTCCCAACGAATTCCAGCGCATCACGACTCCCCTGGTGGCGCGGCAGCTTCACTCGATGCCGAGTCGCGGCTGCCGCGGGTTCAATTTCGTGCAGCAGTATAAAGCCCGCCGCGCGGTTATGCCAAAACAGTCGCGACCCTCACGCGGTCAGTCTTCCGCCACGTCAATCACGGCGCGTTCATGTTACCCGCGCTGATATCCCGCGGCGGGGGGCGCACGGCATGCCACACCTTGTTGAATCCATCGCCGGTCACATCCCCCGGCTTCTGGTCCTTCGACCAGTAGTAAAGCGGCTGGCCGAGCCACGCCCACTGCTTCGAACCGTCGTCGCGCGTGATCACCGTCCAGTCGCCGCCGGACTGATCGGTCGCCGCGGCTGCCAGCGGCGGCCAGTTCGCCGCGCACTGCCCGCTGCACGCGCTCTTGCCCGAACCGGTTGCGTCCTTGTCGAACGTGTAAAGCGTCATGCCGTTGCGACCGGTCATGAGCCCGCCGGTGTAGTTGACCGGCGCATACGACAAATTCGCGCATGCCGCCAGCAACAGCACGGACGTTAACGCCACCAGCGCTCTGATTTTTGGATTGCGCATATATTCTCCCTTTGTGGTCTTGCGCAGGGACGTTCCTGCATGCCGGCAAACACCTGGCGGCGGATTTTATTCCGCGCGCGCGTACCCGGCACCGGCCGCGGCGCGGGCATTACTGGAGCGCGAACTTCTGCACCCGCCGCCCGTAACCGGCTTCCGCGGTGTAGATATTGCCCTTCGAATCAATCGCCATATTGTGCAGCGAGCGGAATTCGCCCGCCATGCGTCCGGGGCGGCCGAAGCTGCCGAGTTTCGTGCCGTCGTCGCGCAACAGGATATTGATTTCCGAATTCGAGCCGTCGGCCGCGAGGATATAGCGCTCGCCCGTATCGCGCGACAGCACGAGATCGGCGATCGGGCCGCTCAACGTCTGCGGGTCGATGAAAAACTCGCGCACGTAAGTGCCGTCGGAGAGGAACACCTGGATGCGGTTGTTCGGACGGTCGCACACGTACAGGAGCCCGTCGCGCGCGCGGCGCACGCAATGCGGGTTGCCGAATTGTTTCGAGGGCTGGGCGCCGGGCTTGTAAGCCGAAACCTTGTCGTCGCTCGGCACCGCACCGTAAGCGCCCCAATGCCGCTTGTAAGCGCCGGTCGTGGCATCGAACACGATCACGCGGCGATTGCCGTAACCGTCGCCGACGAAGATTTCGTTGTGCGCCGCATCGGATTCGATCGATGCCGGCCGGCCCAGCTGCGTGCGGCTGTTGCTGCCCTCGGATTTGCCGGGCTTGCCGATCTGCAGAATGAACTTGCCGTCATGCGTGAACTTCAGGATGTGATTGTCCGCGGGGTCGTTGCCGGAAATCCACACGTTGCCCTGCCAGTCGACGTGGATGCCGTGCTCGTTCTTCGGCCAGTCATAACCCTCGCCGGGGCCGCCCCAGCCCTGCGCGAAGTTGCCGTCCTGGTCGAACTCGACAACCGGCGGCGCGGCGTCGCAGCAGCGATTCAGCGGCGGTTTCTGCTGTGCGCCCTTGTCGTCGTCGAGGAGCGTGTTCGGGCGATGCAATACCCACACGTGATCGCGGCTGTCGACAGTCACGCTCGACACCTGCCCCCAGATCCAGTTGCCTTTGAGCGGCTTGGGCCACGCCGCATCGACCTTGTACTGCGGCAGCGCCGTTTGCGTCGATTGATGGGCGCAACCGGCAACACCCAAGATGCCTGCCGCGGCGAGCACCGCGCCGAGCTTAAGCCAATATCTGGTTTGCATGTTTTCTCCACCCGCTGGCATTTCGATAGAGTTGCACGCTCCGCCAGCACGGCGTGCAAATTAAAAAAGCGAACAGCACGCACTGGTCGCGGCCCTTCACGAACATAGTCCTGCGCGCGGAAGTCTCGCCCCGGCGCGCGCCGGCTATTCTATTTTTACGCCGGCCTGTTTGACCGCCTTGCCCCAGCGGGCGATTTCGACCTTGAGAAATTCCGCGGCTTCGCGCGGCGAGTTGCCGAGAGGATCGGTGCCGGCGCGCGCCAGCATCTCGACCATGTCCTTGTCCTTCAGCGCCTTGACGGTCTCGGCGTTGATCTTGTTGACCACCGATGCGGGCGTCTTCGCCGGCACCAGCAGCATGTACCACGACGTCGCCTCGTAACCCGGCACGCCCGATTCGGCGACGGTCGGCACCTCGGGCAGCGAATGCACGCGCTTGGCCGAGGTCACCGCGATCACGCGCAGGCGCCCGCCCTCGATCGCGCCCAGCATCGCCAGCAGCGGATTGATGTAGAGCTGTACGCGGCCGCTTATAAGATCGGGGATCGCCGGTCCCGTGCCCTTGTACGGCACGTGGTTCAATTCGATGCCCGCCATGCCGCTCAACATCGCGGCCGCGAGATGCGACGCCGAGCCAGGCCCCGACGACGCATAGGAAATCTCGCGCGGCTTGGCTTTGGCGAGAGCGATGAGCTCGCGCACGTTTTTCACCGGCAGCGATGCCGTCACGACCACCACCAGCGCCTGCGTCGCGATCACCGTGACCGGCGTGAGATCGCGCACGGCGTCGTACGGCAGCCGCGTCATCAGCGTCGCGTTGATCGCATGCGAAGGATTGACGAGCACCATGGTATGGCCGTCGGGCGTGGCCTTGGCCACCAGATCGATACCTATCGTCATGCCTGCGCCCGGACGATTGTCGACCACGACCTGCTGGCCCCACGCCGCCGAATATTTCGCGCCGAGAGCGCGCGCGATCGGATCGGAACCGCCGCCGGTCGCGGTCGGCACGATGAAACGGATCGGCTTGGTCGGATAGGGCTCCTCCGCGCCATGCGCGGACCACGCGCAAACGCACACGGCAAGAACCGCAGCGCGCGGAATACCCGCAGATCCGGTCCGAATGCGGTACCTACGAAGAATGTCAGACATCGCGCAACCTCATACCGTCGCCACCGGCGTCACCGGCGAACCCGCTGCGCCCGGCATGCGCAGCGGCGGCGCCGTCAGCAGGAAGCGGCTGCGTTTGTTCTTGCGCAGCCACGCCGCGAGTTCGGTCAGGTACCACAATTCGCCGAGGTGTATGCCGAGCTTGACGAGACAGTGCTCGTGCAGCGGCAGTTGCGGGCCGCGGTGCGCCAGTCGCGGGTCAGCGCCGAGTGTCGACGATCTTTCCACCGCGAGGTTGTCGGCCGCGATCGCCGCGACACCGACGTCCGCAATCCATTCGAGCAGCCGCTTATCGTAACCGTCGAGTACCGCGCATTGGGTCTTGATCGAATTGTCGAGTTTGCCGTTCGCGTCGCGGATCAACTGCCCGAGCCCGGTGTGCAGGCACAGGATGTCGCCCTGCTCGACCGTGACCGCATCGTCGCGCAATACACGCTCGAGCATTTCCCACGTCACCGCCACGCGCTCGTCCTTGAAATGGTGGCGCAGATCCACCATTACCGCGCGGCCCTGGACGCCGGTCTCCGCCATTTCGGCGACCGACAACGCGACGGCGCCGAGTTCGCCATGAAGACCGCGGCCCGCGTCGTCGACCAGCTTGAAGCCGTTGTACGAAACCTTCTCCGCCACGCCGTCGCCGTCGGCATCGAACAGCGTGCCCTTGTGCGCGAAGCCGTCCCAGTGCGTCGAGTACTGCGAATAGAGCATGATCGCCTCGTCCGAGCCGACGTCGGTATAGCGCGGGTCGGTCTCCTGCATCGCGAGGTTGAAATACACTTCACCGCCCGGTTTGAACACGGGATGGAAAACCGGCGGAAAGCGGCCCGTATTGAGGATGTTGCCGCCGGGCCGGTCGAGCGGATGCGAAAGGCAGAACACTTCGCCGGTCCGCACTTCCTGCAAGGCGCGCAGGCGGCGCCCGGGCGTCAGCAGATTCAGCCTTCCGTGCTGGTCGTCGTCGCCGAATTCACCCCAGTTCGAACCCGCGGGGCGCTGTTGCCAGCGTTTGGCCATGAATCGATCCTCCGGAAATATTTTTCAAGAAGCCGGATTATCGCACCGGCGGGTGCAATCAGACTTCAGTTGAGCAGCCGCGGCGCCGCTTCGGCGCCGGCTTGTGCCGGGCCGGTCGGCAGCGTGAGCGCCATGTCCCAGTCGCATTTGGCGACCACGTCCTGCAACAGCTTGCACAGTCCGTGCAGCAGCGTGTCGTCGAGCGCAAGCGTGACGCCCTGCCCCTGTTGCGGCAGCAGCATGAGCACGTGTTTGCCCTGCTCGTTGCGGCCCGAGTTCAGTCGCGCAACGACGAGGGGCTCGGCGCCGAGCGGCCGTTCACGCCCCGTCGCGTCGTACGGGCGCGAGAAATTCGCCTTCGACAACGCCTGTTCGCGCTCCATCCCGAGCAGCGCCTGGCGCGCTTCGGGCAACGGCTGCTGCGCGATGCGCGGCACCGACTCGGTCATTTTCACGAGCAGCGGCCATAACAGGCGCACGCAGCGGCGGGTGAGCCACAGCAATATTTCGCTGCGGTCGCCGCTCGCCAGCCGCAACAGCAGGCGGTCGTGCTCGGGGACAAAATCAATTCTTATCTGTTCGAGATTCATTTTGCATTTTCACCGCGGCGCAGCGGCATGGTTAAGCCGCCACCTTTACGCTGCGCAATGCCTCTGCGAATTTGGCGGCGCTCTGATAGCGGCCTTGCGGCGATTTGGCCAGCGCGCACGCGACGATTGCGTCGAGTTCCGCCGGCACCTTGGGGTTCAGCTGCGAAGGCTTCAGCGCCGGTTCGGATACGATGCGGCCGAGCAGCACATGGTCCTTGCACGGCGGCCGCTCGAACGGCGTTTGTCCCGCCAGCATTTCGAACAGCACGACGCCGAGCGAAAAAATATCGGTGCGATAGTCGAGGATCTGCCCCTGGGCCTGCTCGGGCGACATGTAGCGCGGCGTGCCGATCACGGTGCCGGTGCGCGTCAAATCCGACATCGGCAGGTGGGCGAGGCCGAAATCGCCGATCTTGGCGACGTTGCCGGGCGCGATCAGGATGTTCGACGGTTTGATATCGCGGTGGAAAATGCCGTTTGCATGCAGGCATTTCAGCCCGTCGGCGACCTGCGCCGTGATGCCGACGATGATATCGAGCGGCAATTGCGGGGTGCGGTCGAGCATTTTGCGCAGAGAGTCCTTGATGAGCTCCATCACGATCGCGATGCCGTCGCCGAAGCTGCCGGCGTCGTAGATCGTCACGATATTCGGATGCGACACGCCGGCCGCGGCGCGCGCGTCGACGAGAAACCTTTCCTTCAGCTGCGCGAACACCCCGCCGCGATTGAACTTCTTGAAGAGCTTGATCGCGACGTGACGCCGCAGGTTTTTGTCATAGGCGTCATAGACTTCGCTGGTTGCCCCTTCCCCCAGCTTTTCGCGCAATTGAAAACGCGCTTCGAGCGACATCGTACGGTATCTCCCCAGGCTAGTCTGTGCGGTATGCAATTGCGTCGGCGGCACCGAAGGCAGTACGGCGACCGTGACCCTTTGGACAGCAACAATGCGCGGGAATTCGCCGCTTGGCAAGACTTGACGGCGGGCCGCGTACGGGGTTGGGGACCGCCGGGGCCGCCGGGGATATGCCGCGCTACGCGCCGACGACGCGGTTTTTGCCGGCGCGCTTCGCGAGGTACATCGCCTGGTCGGCGCGCTTCAGCGCGTCCTGCCCGTCCTCGTCCGGCGCGAGCTGCGCCACCCCGGCGCTGAAGGTAATGAGAATTTTTTCCCCTCCGGCCAGAAAAAAACGCTTGGTCAGCGCGCGCTGCAGGCGCGTCATCGCGTCGATTCCCTGGTCGAGGACCGTGTCGGGCATCACGATGACGAATTCTTCGCCGCCGTAGCGCGCGAGCGTGTCCTGCGCGCGCATGCATTCGCGCGTGACTTCGACCAGATGGTTCAGCGCCGCGTCGCCGGTTGCGTGACCCTTGCTGTCGTTCAATTTCTTGAAATTGTCGATATCCAGCAGCGCCGTGCACAGCGGCGTTTCCTTGCGCCGCACGTCTGCCAGCTCGCGCTCGAGCGCCTCGTTCAGGCCCTTGCGGTTGAGCGCGCCGGTCAGCGCGTCGTGCCGGGCTTCCGCGCCCGCGCTGTCGAGTTCGTGGCGCAGCCTGACCAGTTCCGACTCGGTGACGGCGACCTTTTCGCGCATCCCGCGCAATTCGTCGCGCACGTTGCTCATCTCGCAGGCGATGCCGCGCGTCGTGCTGATCACGTCCTGCAGCACGGGCGCGATCTGCTCGAAAGACTTGGCCTGCTCCATCAGGCGCGCGCTGTGTTCCATCTTGTTGTGGTAAGCGCTGGTGGTTTCCGTCATCTGGGCCAGCCGCTCGATGAAGGTCGCGAGCATCTGGCGCATCTGCTCCTGCGCTTCGAGGGTGCGGCCCTTGGCCTCGACCTGTTTGAACATGACGTCTTTCAGCCGCCGTTCCAGGTCGTCCAACCGGCGCAGCGTCAACGGCGGCGTGGCGGCGGCGAGCAAAGCCTCGATCTGGCGCGTCAGCCACTGATCGTCGAGACTCAACTCGCCGATGTTTCCGATGATCAGGTGGAGGAGCTTAAGCAGCGTCGAGCGGATCTCCGCCTGGTCTTCGGCGGCGAACGACAGCCGGTGACTGAAATTGCCCAGCATGGCCTTGACCGTGGAAATGTCCGCCGCCGGCTCGCGAATCGTCTTGAGCAGCTGCGTGACCTGATCGGCAAATCGCGCGTCGTCGCCGCCCAGCGCGGGCAGCGTGTTTTCTATCAGGCGCGCGAGTTGCTCCAGAAAATCGCCGGTGACCGCCGGCGCGGCGGCCCGCTCCGTGCCCGCGGCCTTGCGATCGCCGCCTGGCGCAAAGCTCGCGTAGCCGACCAGCGCGCTTTGCACGCCCGCCCAGTCGGATTCGCCGATCGCGCGTTCCAGCAATTCGCGCTGCTTTTTGTGGCCCGCTTGAGCAACCGGCAGTGCATGCGCGATGTTGCGCAGCGCGTCACCGGGAAACGGCGCGACGTTCGGCGTGCCCGCGATCTCGCTGAAAACGGCCTGATAGTTGTCGGGGGTCGGAATCAGCTTGCGCGTGGCGAGCAGCATGAGCGCTTCGCGCGCAATTTCGAAAGGCTTTTTTTCCGCCATGGATAGCGTACCCGGGGCAGCCGCGCGCGGCGCGCACGGGCCGTGCCTGTGTAATTGACGCCATTATCGGCTTTTGCGCCTCGCGGCAAGCGCGGATAAAAGGGCGATTCCCCGCCTGTTTCGGCTTTACGCCCGCCGCCAGCCGATGAGGAGCAATTTGATCCACGTCAACCGCATTGCGCGCGCGCCATGGAGAATAGGTCAGTAGATACCCGCGCGGCCGTTAGTGCGCCCGCCCACGATAATTTCACCCTGGGACCAAAATCATCATGAATCCGCTCATCACCTTGGACGTGACCCACTGGAACGAACGGCATCTGCCCAGCGTGACGGCCGCCGCGACCGACGCGCTCGAAGACGGCAAGGTGTTGTTCATGCCGCATCTGAACTTCGAGGTGCTGCCCGGCGAGCAATATCTGCTCGATCCCAAATGGCTGGCGCACGGCGCGAAAAACATCAGCTACGATCCGCGTGTCGACGCGATCGGGCACACCTCGGCGACCAGCGCCGACCTCGGCCACCTCACGTGGCTGCTCGCCAGATATGCGAAACACGCGCGCGAGCTCGTTTCCCGCCTGTGCCCGGATTACGCGCCACATCTGCGCGACGGCCTCACGAGCTTCCGTCCCGCCGAAGTCCGCGGTCGCGCGAGTTCGGTCAGGAAAGACGATACGCGGCTGCATGTCGACGCCTTCGCGTCGCGCCCGACCGGCGGACTGCGCCTGCTGCGCGTGTTCCACAATGTCAATCCGCGCGGCGAGCCGCGCGTCTGGGAGCTCGGTGCGCCGACCAAAGCCGTGGCGCAACTCTACCTCGACAAGGTGCCGCGGCAGGTGCCGGGCAGCGCGTGGCTCATGGAAAAGCTGGGCGTAGTCAAAGGGCGCCGCACCGAATACGACCACGTAATGCTCAACCTGCACGACCTGGCGAAACTCGACGACGAGCGCCAGCGGACTTGCACGCGCACGCGCGTGGAACTGCCGGCGCATGCGACGTGGATCGTGTTCACGGACGGCGTCGAGCATGCGGTGCTTGCGGGCCAGCACCTGCTCGAACAAACGTTCTACCTGCCGGTGACCGCGATGCACGACGAAAGCAAGGCTCCATTGCGCGTGCTCGAGCGCATGCGGCACCACGCGCTGGTTTAACGCAGACGGAAAATCAGCGCAGCGGGCCGCGCGAAACGCGCGTGGGGTCGCCCGGCACCGGCCGCGGCGGCAGGAATCGCGTCGGCTGCACGCCGCGCCGCGGATATGCCGCAACAGGCAAATACGCAGCGGGATAGTAGGCCGGATACAGGTCTTCGCAGCCAATGCGGCCCGACGTAATGCACTGCTCGTATCCCGATTGCTCGACTGCAATGCGTGCGACCGGTGAGCGTGCCGGCTCTGGTTCGGTGAGCGCCTTGATTGCGCGCTCGCGCACCGCCTTGACCGCTTGCAGTACGCCCTCGTCCGGCGTGTACACCGAAATTTTGTTCTCGACGCGGGCGAGCTTGTTGGCGGTCGCGGCGGGCGGCGGCGGATCGCTCGAATAATTCGTGATGCCGCGCTCGTCGACCCATTTGTACAGCTCGGCCGCGGCCGGCGTGATGGCCAGCATCGCGGCGCACAGAACCAGCCATTGAACAGGGTTGCGCATTGAGGTTACTTTACTCCCGCATGGCCCGGCAAGGCAAAATGTTCGCCCATTCCCCTTCTTTTCATTCGGCGGTGATTTTCGCCGCCTTCACGACCTTCGCCCAGCGCGCCATCTCGGCTTTGATGTAAGCGTTGGTATTGACCAGCGGTTCCGCGGCGGGCTCGAGTCCGTTTACGGCCAGGCGGTCCTTCAGGTCCGGCGCATGCACGGCTTTGATGATTTCGCCGTTCAGGAGCGCAAGCACGTCGGGCGGGGTCGCGGCGGGCGCGAACATCGCGTACCAGTTGTCGACCGCATAACCGCGCACGCCCGCTTCCGCAATCGTCGGCAGTTCGGGCATCGCGCTCAAGCGCCTGGCCCCGGGTGTCGCCAGCGCCCGCAGTCTGCCCTGCTTGATGTAACCGGCCGCCGCGGCGATGGTCGTCACCGTAAGCGAAATACGGCCCGCGAGCAGGTCGACCAGGCCCGGTCCAGCGCCCTTGTATGGTACGTGCAGGATATCGGTGCCGGTCGCAAGCTTGAATGCTTCCACCATGAGATGCGCGGCGCCCCCGTTGCCCGACGACGAGTATGTGAGTTCGCCCGGATGCGCCTTTGCGAATGCAATCAATTCGCCGACGGATTTCACCGGCAACGAGGGATGCACGACGAGAACATTCGACGTGTTCATCATCACCGCGACCGGCGTCAGATCGTGGACCGGGTCGTACGGCAGATTTCTGTGCGAACTTGGGATCACGGCATAAGCAATGCTCGCGGTGAGCAATGTGTAACCGTCGGGCGGCGCCTTGGCGACGAGTTCGCCGCCGAGCGCGCCGCCGGCGCCGGGGCGGTTCTCGACGACGAACTGCTGGCCGAGGCGTTCGCTCAGCTTCAGCGCGACCATGCGGGCCGTCAGATCCATCCCGCCTGCGGGCGCGAGACTGACGATCACGCGCACCGGCTTGACGGGATAATTCTGCGCGCCTGCACATGTGCAAGGAAATGCAAACGCCACTGCGCAACCAACGCTTGCTGCGAAGCACGATACCCGAATGAATGAACTCACGATCCGGCGATTATGCCGGTTTTGGCAGCCGCCGCTTCAACCGGTGTTGCGCAGGCCCGCGGCGATGCCGTTGATGGAAATGTGGATCCCGACCTTCACGCTCTCGTTGCCGGGCTCGCCTTCGCGCTGCGCGCGGTAACGCCGCATCAGTTCGACCTGCAGGTGGTTCAGCGGGTCGAGATACGGAAAGCGGTGCTCGATCGAGCGCGCGAGCGCCGGGTTCGCCGCCAGCCGCTGCTTCTCGCCGGTGATAGTCGACAGCAATTCTCCGGTCAGGCGCCACTCGGCGTCGATCGCGGCGAAGATGCGCCGGCCGAGCTTGCGGTCTTCGACGAGCTCGGCATAGCGCGCCGCGATCGCGAAGTCGGTCTTCGCGAGCACCATGTCGAGGTTCGACAGCAGCGTGCGAAAAAACGGCCACTCGGAATACATGCGTTTCAGTAACGCGATGCGTTGCTTGCGCGGCCCCGCGTCGAGGAAAGCGTCAATGGCCGAGCCAAAACCGTACCAGCCGGGCAGCGCGACGCGGCTTTGACCCCAGCTGAATCCCCACGGAATCGCGCGCAGGTCCGCGATGTCGCGCGTCGCCTTGCGCGAGGCCGGGCGCGAACCGATGTTCAGTTCCGCGATTTCGCGGATCGGCGTCGCCGCAAAAAAATAGTCGGCGAACCCCGGCGTCTCGTATACGAGCTGGCGATAGGCGGCCATGCTCGCTGCGCTGATCGCCTGCGCGGCGTCGAGAAAACTTTGCGGCGCGCTCTTGGTCCGGTGCAGCAGCGTTGCTTCGAGCGTCGCCGCGACCAGCGTCTCGAGGTTGCCGCGCCCGATCTCGGGGTGAGCGTACTTGGAGGCGATCACTTCGCCCTGCTCGGTCAGGCGGATCTGGCCGTTCACGGTGCCCGGGGGCTGCGCGAGGATCGCCTGGTAGCTCGGTCCGCCGCCGCGCCCGACCGTGCCGCCGCGGCCGTGAAAGAGACGCAGCGTGAGCGAATGGGTGTCGCGCAATCCGTCGAACAGTTCCACCAGCGCGGTGCCCGCGCGATACAACTCCCAGTTGCTGGTGAAGAAGCCGCCGTCCTTGTTGCTGTCGCTGTAACCCAGCATGATGTCCTGCACGGCGCCGGCGCGCGTCACCATGTCCGCGATGCCCGGCAGCGCGTAAAAGCCGCGCATGATCGTCGCGGCGTTGCGCAGATCGCCGATGGTTTCGAAGAGCGGCACGACGATCAGGTCGTTCACGGCGTCGCCGTCGAGCGTGCCGCGCATGAGCCCCGCCTCCTTCTGCAGCACCAGCACCTCAAGGAGATCGCTGACGTCCTCCGTATGCGAAATGATGTAATGGCGCAGTGCGTCGCGGCCGTAGCGCGCAAGCATGGCGGCCGCGGTCTCGAATATCGCCAGCTCGTCGCGCGTGTGGTCCGAATACGCGGCCGCGCGCACGCGCAGTCCGCGCGCGTCGTTCAGCAGCCGCAGCAGCAACTGGCGGCGCGCGACTTCCGGCAGCGCGCGGTAATCGGGTTCGATGCGCGCGACCTGCAGCAGTTCGGCGACGACCGCCTCGTGCTTGTCCGAGCTCTGGCGCAAATCGACCGTCGCGAGATGGAAGCCGAACACCTGAACCGCGCGCAGCAACGGGTGCAACCGCGGCGCGACCAGCGCCTGAGCGTGGTGCGAGCGCAAAGACGCTTCGATCACGCGCAGATCCGCCAGCAATTCGTCCGCGCCTGCATACGGGTCCTGCGGTGCGACAGCGTGGCGCAACGCTTCGGTGCCGGTGAGTTTCTCGAGCGTCGCGGCGAGCCGCGCGTAGACCCCGATCAGCGCGCGGCGGTACGGCTCGTCGCCGCGGTGCTCGTTGTGATCGGGCGAGCGCTGCGCAAGCGCCTGCATCGCCGGCGTGACGGGGGTGAGCATCTCCGAAATGGAGAGTTCGGCGCCGAGCTCGTGAATCTCGGTCAGGTAAAAGCGCAGTGCGATCTCGCTCTGGCGCGCGAGCGCCATCTTGAGCGTATCCGCGCTCACGTTCGGATTGCCGTCGCGGTCGCCGCCGATCCAGTTGCCCATGCGAAAAAAACTCGCGACCTCTTCGCCGGGCAGCGCCTGCTCGATGTCGCGGTACATGCGCGGGATCTGGCGCAGGAAAGTGGTGCGGTAATAAGAGAGCGCATTCTCGATTTCGTCGGCGACGGTCAACCGGGAATAGCGCAGCATGCGGGTCTGCCAGAGCTGGGTCACCCGCGCGCGCAGCAGCGCCTCGTTGTCCGCGCAATCGCGCGCGGTGTGCAGATCGTCGCGCGCTTCCATCAGTTCCGCGATCGCGCGCTCGGCATCGAGGATGCTCTTGCGCTGCACCTCGGTCGGATGCGCGGTGAGCACCGGCGAAATGTACGCGTGCGCGAGCGTCTGCGCGATGGCGGCGGTGTCGATGCGGTTCGCGGCGAGCTGCCTGAACGTCATCGCGAGCGTGCCTTCGCGCACGCGCCCCAGCCGCTCGTGGTATTCGCGCCGGCGCACCAGGTGACGGTCTTCGGCGGTGTTGGCGAGGTGCGAGAAATAGCTGAATGCGCGGATGACGCTCAAAGTCTGCGCATCCGACAACGTTTTGAGCAGGCGGTCGAGCGCCGCGCGCGCGCTCGCGTCGCGCTTGAGGCGAAACGCCACCGACAGTTGCCGTATGCGCTCGATCAGGTCGTAGGCGGCGGCGCCCTCCTGTTCGCGTATCACCTCGCCGAGCAGGCGGCCGAGCAGACGGATGTCGCGGATCAGCGCGACATTTTTGTCGTTCGCGTCGGGGTCTCGTTGACGGCGGACGGGCGTGGCGCGGGGCATCTATTCTCCATAGCGGGGATGCGGGGCCCGGAGCCAGGCGCCGGGCGACGTCAGTATTATCTATGACCGCGTCGGCCGCGACTATGGTTTTATTCGGGCTTGATGCCGGCCCCTTTGACGACGACGCTCCATTTGTCGTACTCGCGCTTATGCAGCGCGGCCAGTTCTTCGGACGTGCTGCCCATCGCCTCGGCGCCCTGGCTCTGATTGAAGCTTTTCATGTCGGGATTGCTCATCACCTTTACCACTTCCGCGTTGAGCCTCGCGATGACGGGCCTGGGCGTCGCCGCGGGCGCATACAGCGCATACCAGTTATATGCTTCGACTTGCGCAAAGCCGGCCTCGCTCATCGTGGCCACACCGGGCAGGCTCGGCGAACGCTGTTGCGTGCCGACCGCGAGCGCGCGCAGCTTCTCGCCTTTCACCTGCTGCATCAGCACCGGCATGTCGGCGAACACGAGTTGCAACTGTCCGGCGATGAGGTCCATGGTCGCCGGCCCCATTCCCTTGTATGGCACGTGCACCATCTGGATTTTCGCCGCGCTCTTGAGCATTTCGCCGGCGAGGTGCGGCGTGCTGCCGGTGCCCGACGAGCCGAAATTCAGCTGATTCGGCCGCTGCTTCGCGAGCGCGACCAGTTCCTTCACCGACTTGACCGGCAGCGACGGATGCACCGCGAGCAATTCCGGCAGCGTGACGAACAGGCTCACCGGCGCGAAATCCTTGAACACGTCGAATGGCAGTTTCGCATACACGTGCGGGCCGATCGCGAATCCGCCGCCCGAAGCCACCACGAGCGAATAGCCGTCGGCCGGCGACTTCGCGACGTTGTCGGTGCCGATGATGCCGTTGGCGCCGCCGCGATTGTCGACGACAACCTGATTGCCCATCGCCTCCGTCAATTTCTGCGCGAGCGGCCGCGTCGTCATGTCGATCGGGCCGCCGGCCGGGTACGGCACGACGATGCGGATCGGTTTCGCCGGAAAATTTTGCGCCGACACCGGCGCGATCGCGCCGGCGTACGCCAGCAGCGCAACGGGCATCACGCATCTCGACACGCGAACTCCCCGCAATTCATTGGTCACAAGCGCAAGCGCGATCATCTGCGGCGGCGCGCTTCGTACGACTTGCTGAAGCCGTTACGGCCGTTGACGAGCGTGAATTTTCCGTCGGGCGCGACCGACGCCTTGATCCAGTTGCCCTTGCAGTCCGGCGTGTCGTCGAGATTCGCGATCATGTCTTCGGCGGTATTATGGCCGGAATCCTTGTCGGCAAGCGACAGATGGCCCTGCCAGACGCCTTCGATCCCCGGCAGCAGCGCAAGCCTCTGGTACTGGTTTGTTTCGTACGCGCGCGCCGGCTTCGCCATGTTGACGATCGGTAGCAGGCGCTTGTCGCCCACGCCGATACCCTTCTTCGGCCCGTTGTTCGCGACCACCACCTGCGGCAGGATCGCGCCGAGGAACGCCGGGGCGCCCCCGACGTCGGAACCGTGGCGGTTGGTCTGGTAGAGCGTCACTTTGCCGACCTTGTTCACCGGGCACACGAGTTCCAGTTCGGTGCGCCAGTCGAGATCGATCAGATCGAGAAACGTGAATTTGCCGTAGGTCAGCAACAGTCCCACCATGCGCGAATTCTCGAATCCGCCCGCCGACATGGCGGCGGCGTTTTCGCACAGCGCGTTGCGCCTGCCGCCGTTGACGGGTTTCGCCAGCGTTTTTTCATTTGCCGTGACGACCGTTACGTGCGCGCCCTTGAGCGGAATTCTGTCGCCGGGCTTCACGATAATGCGCTTGCCGGCCGACGCGGTGATGTAACTGTCGTACCACTCGCGATTGACGAGTTCGAGCTGGTCGTTGGGTCCGTAGTAGCGGCCGATCGGGATCAATTTGGTCAGCGCCGCGAGACCGCCGACGTGGTCGCGGTGATAGTGGCTGATCACGAGGTGGTCGATCTTCGTCAGCCCCGCGTACTGGGCCGCCGCGAAAATGCGCCTGGCGTCGCGGTCGCCGTCGGGATATCCGGTGTCGATCAGCATCGATTCGCCGGAGGGAGACACGATCAATGTCGCAGCGCCGCCTTCGGTGTCGATCCAGTAAATATCGAGATTGCGCGGCGCGCGCGGTTTGTCCTGCGCGCACGCGGACCATTGCGCGATGAATGCGAGCAACGCGAGTGCAAAAACTGCGTAAGTTCGTTTCATGAATCCCCCCTGTGGCCGGCTGCGCCGGCGAATGCCGGTCAGATTCTTATACTGCGCCGCGTTGCAATTGCCGCGCGATGAACGCCTTGACCATCTCGCGCGCGCGATCGGTCTGCGGCCCCTCCTTGGCGACCCACTCGTGCTCGCTGCCTTCGAATACCGTGAACGAGACGTCGCCGCCGGCCGCCTTGTACGTCGCGACAAACTTCTCCTGCGCGGCGGGCAGCACGTTGTCATCAAGCGCCCCCTGCATGATCAGGAGCGGCACCAGTGTCACGGCTTCGTGCCGCTCGAGTATCTGCTGCGGATTGGATTCGAAAATCGTTTCCCACGGATTGAAGAAGGTCTTGTTGTTCCTGATCATGTTGTCGCGCTTATTTTCCTCGGCGTATTGATAGCGCGCATACGTATTGCTGATCGGCGAACGCGTCGCGACGTACGCGACCGTCGCATCGACGTTCGGCGCCTCGGGCAGCGGGATCGCGTTATAGCGCGCGTCCGTCGGGCGCATGGCCAGGAGTTCGGCGACGTGGCCGCCGCTGGAACTGCCATACAAGCCGATCTTCGACGGGTCGCCGTTCCACGCGGCCGCATGTGCTTTCAACCAGCGCACGCCGTAGTTGGCGTCCTGCACGCAGGCCGGGTACGGGGCTTCCGCGGCCAGCGTCATGTCGATGGCGACCACCAGCACGCCGCTTGCCGCAATCGCGCGGTCCATCGGCTCCTCGGCTGTGCGGTTCTTGGCGTTCCACGCACCGCCGTGCAGATCGAGCACGGCTGGAAACGGACCCGCGCCCTGCGGCTGATAAATGCGCGCCATCAATTGCCGGCCGGCCGCCGTGCGCCGGAACCCGACTTCGCCGACCTTGACGTCGAATTTGGCGGCTGGATCGTATGCAATGCGTGCAGTCGCGCCGCGCGCAACATCCTCAGCATGCGTTGCTCCGCAACCCAGCGCCGCACCAATTGCGGTCATTTTTTTCAGAAACGCCCTGCGCCCGTGCATATTTTTTTCCATACCCCCTCCCCGCCGCACACGCCGCCAAATTTACGCCGATATCGGGATTTCAGCCATAGGCTGCGTGCTACTATTTCACCAGACCGCCTTTCTGAAAGTTCATCCAATGAAAATCAGCCTGATCGCCGCGTTGAGCCTGGCACTGGCGGCATGCGCCGGCACCACCGCGAGAATCGAGCCCGCGCGTTTGAGCCAGGTACAGAAAGGCCAGACCACGGTGGCGGAAATCGTGCGGGAATTCGGGCGCCCCAGCGTTCTGTCGAGAAATCCGGACGGCACGCAGTCGGCGTTGTATGTGTATAACAACGGGACGTCCGGCGGCACGACCATCGTTCCGCTCGTTGCCACCGTCCCGCGCGACTCCGTGACTTTTTATTTCGACACCAACGGCGTGTTGACCGATTTGAAAACCACGCAGGCCGATGCCGGGAAACCCGCGCCGGCGGAAACGAAGGCGGCGCCGGCGGAAACAAAAGCGGCGCCGGCCGACGCGGGCAAACCGGCTCAGACCGTTGCGAGCAGGCCCCAACCGGCCGCCGACAAGGCTGCACCTGCGACCGCGAACAAGCCGCCGCAAGGCGCCGGCACTACGTGGTCGCTGCCGAGCTGGCTGCCGTCTTCAACCGATCAGGTGCGCTAGGAATTTCCCGGCACGGCGGTCACTCGACGCGCAGGCCGATGTCCTTGATCAGTTTGGACGTCTTCGCGATGTCCGCTCTGATCGCTTCGGCAAACTGCTCGGGCGTGCTGCCGACCATCTCGACGCCACTTTTCAGAAACTGCTCTTTGATCTCGGGCTTCGCCAGGAATTTGAGAATTTCCTGGTTGAGGCGCGCGATTATCCCGGCGGGCACTTTGTCGCCGACCGCGAAGATGCCGGTCATGCCGATCGATTCATAACCCGGCAGTCCCGACGCCGCCATCGTCGGCAATCCCGGCGCGAGCGCGGTCGGCTCGAGGCTCGTCACCGCCATCGCACGCAACCGGCCGGACTTGACTTGCGGCGCGATCAGGCCCGCATCGAAAATTGCCATCTGAACCTCGTTGGCCATCATCGCGGAAATCGCCGGTTGATTGCCCTGATACGGCACGTGCACGATGTCGACGCCGGCCATCGACTTCAATAGTTCGGACGCGAG
>CAZEAX010000015.1:0-6898 GCA_964510405.1 uncultured Streptomyces sp.
CGTCGTGCAATGCCTCGCGACGGGCCGGCTGCTCGCGCGCTTCGGGGTTGGACCGGCCGCGGCATTTCTGCCTCTGGTATTTGCGGTGGGGTTTCTCGCGCTGGCCTTCTCACCGGTACTAGTCGTAGTCATCGCTTTTCAGGCGGTCCAGCGCACCGCCAATTTCGCGATCTCGAACCCGGCGCGCGAAGTGCTGTTTACAGTCGTGGAACGAACCGAAAAGTACAAGGCCAAGAACATCATCGATATCGTGGTTTTCCGCGGTGCCGACGCCGTAAACGGGTGGCTGTTTGCGACACTGCGCGGGGCCGGCCTCGAACTGACCACGATCTCGCTGGCGACTGCACCGCTTGCGCTTTTGTGGGTCGTGCTGGCGATCGCATTGGGTCGCACGCAGGAACGTCGCGCGCGCGAAATCGCTGCCATCGAAGGTGCGTCAATCGCCAATCTCGGTTGACGCGGAGCGCCCGCGCAACGTCTTGGCAGTTCTGCGTCGCAATGCGGCGTAAAATACGCGCTTTGATCCCGATCAACCGCCAAGGTCCCGCAGCGCCGCCACCCGGCATTATTTTGGTATGACCGTATCCACCGCCTATTCCCGCCGCGCCGCTTTGAAAACGCTCGCTGCAGGCGCCATCATGACGATGCCCCATCCAACCGCAACCAATGCCGCGACACCACTGATAAAACGCATCATCCCCGCGAGCGGCGAGCAATTGCCGGTGATCGGGCTCGGCACTTATATCGTGCTCGACGTCGCGCCGGGCGCGCCCGAACTGGTCGAACTGAGGGACGTGCTTACGACTTTCTCCGCGGGCGGCGCAAAACTCATCGACAGCTCGCCCATGTACGGACGCGCGGAAGCAGTGACAGGCGAGCTTCTTACCGTGACAAACTTGCGCGAGCAGGTATTTCTTGCCACCAAGGTGTGGACGAGCGGACGCGATAGCGGCATCCGGCAGATGCAGGATTCGCTGCGCCTGATGCGCACTCGGCACATCGATCTCATGCAAGTGCATAACCTGCTCGATCTTGCGACCCACACCAAAACGCTGAACGAATGGAAAGCCGCGGGCACGATCCGCTACATCGGAATAACGCACTACCATTCGGGCGCTTATCGGGAACTGGAAAAACTGCTCAAGACTCGCACTTACGATTTCGTGCAGTTCAACTATTCGCTCGCCGAACGCGAGGCCGAACAGCGGCTGCTGGCGGTCGCCGCGGAATCCGGCGCCGCAGTGATCATTAACCGGCCGTTTGCACAAGGCGAGCTTTTCGGCAAAGTGAAAGGCCGCGCGCTGCCGGTCTGGGCGGCGGAGTTCGATTGCAGCAGCTGGGCGCAATTTTTTCTCAAATACATCATCGCTCACCCCGCGGTCACCTGCGTGATTCCCGGCACCGGCAAGGTCCGCCATATGACCGACAATCTCGCCGGCGGCACCGGGCGTCTGCCGGACGAGCGCATACGCAAACGCATGGTCGAATTGATCCAGAATTTCTAGATGCGCCGTATCCGGATAATCCTCGCCCTGCTCGCCGTTCTCACGGCCGGCTGTACCGCGCTGCGCCTGGCCTACCCGCAGGCAGATATTCTTCTGGGCTGGCGCGCCAATTCGTATTTCGATCTCGACCACGATCAGCGCCGCGATTTCTCCACGCGGCTCGACCGGCTGCTCGCGTGGCACCGCGACGAGCAACTGCCCGATTACGCATCGTTCCTGACCGCCGCCATCAACAAAGCGGAGCATGGCCTGAACCCGGAGGATATCGCCTGGTTTGTCGACGGTTTCAAGGCGCGTTACCGCATCATCGTCAACCGCGGCGCGAACGATGCGGCCGAGGTCCTGGCAACGCTCGCGTCCGAACAGATAGTTGCCCTGCAAAAGCGGTTCGAAAAGGATAATCTCAAGTTCGTGGATGAAAATGAACTCGACGGCGGTACGGAAAAACGCAAACGCGCACGGTTGAAGAAAATGATCGGCCAGATCGAGGATTGGACCGGCAGCCTGACGCGCGAACAGGAACACCAGGTCGCAGCGCTGCTCGATCCCATCCCGCTCATCGAGCACCTGCGCCACCAGGACCGCATGCGGCGTCAGCATGAGTTCGTCGAACTGCTCAAGACGCGCCGTGCCAAGCCGGATTTCGCGCCCCGGCTGCACGAGTTCCTGCTCGCCTGGGAACGCGGCCACACGCCGGAATACGCACGCCTGTCAGATGAAGTGTACGAACGCCGAGTCCAGTTCTTCATCTTGGTCGACAAGCTGCTGACTTCCGAACAGCGCAAGCATGCGCTTGGCCGCCTGCAGAAATTTGCCGATGACTGCAGGAAGCTGTCGACGCGTTCTCCCGCGCGCGCCGGCCATGAAGGCATCGAGACCGCTATACTTGCGCTTTTTTGACGCTTTTTCGATTAAAGTCGGTCATGCCCTCCTATTCCAGCACCATCGATTCCAAACTGCCGAACGTCGGCACGACGATTTTTACCGTCATGTCGCGGCTCGCCCAGGAACACAACGCGATCAACCTGTCGCAGGGCTTTCCGGATTTCGACTGTGCGCCCAGGCTGCTGGAACTCGTCCCGAAATATTTCAACGCGGGGCTCAATCAATATCCACCGATGGCTGGCGTGATGGCGCTGCGCGAACGCGTAGTGGAAAAAGCCGCGGCATTGTACGGCGCGGCCTATGACCCCGAACACGAGGTAACCATAGTGCCGGGCGCCACCTACGGCATTTTCAACGCCATCACGGCATTCGTCCGCCTAGGCGACGAAGTCGTGCTGTTCGAACCGACGTACGACAGCTATGCGCCGGCGGTCGAAGTCAACGGCGGGCGGCCGGTCTATGTGCGGCTGCAGTATCCCGACTACAGCATCGACTGGAACGCGGTCCGGCAGGCGATCACGCCGCAGACCCGCATGATCGTGATCAACACGCCCAACAATCCGACCACCAGCGTGTTTTCCGCGGAGGACATGCGCGCGTTCGAAAACATATTGCGCAATACCAATATCATTGTGGTGGCCGACGAGGTATACGAACACCTCGTATACGACGGGCACCAGCACCAGAGCGTGGCACGTTTTCCGGGGCTGGCCAAGCGCAGCTTTGTCGTCTCGTCGTTCGGCAAGACGTACAGCGTCACCGGCTGGAAAATGGGCTATGTACTCGCGCCGCGCGAACTGATGAACGAATTCCGCAAGGTGCACCAGTACAATGTATTCGTCACTAACGGGCCGCTGCAGTACGTGCTCGCCGAATACATGGGCGACCCGTCGGTCTATCTGTCGCTCGCCGCATTTTATCAGCGCAAGCGCGATTTTTTTCTCGCCGGCCTGGCCGGCTCGCGTTTTCGCGTGCTGCCGTCGCGCGGCACGTTCTTTCAGAACCTCGCGTACGACGCGGTCAGCGACGAAAAAGACACCGATCTCGCGATCAGGCTTACCAAGGAAAAAGGCCTCGCCGCGATTCCGTTGTCGGTGTTTTATCACGACGGGCAGTGCGACAAGGTGCTGCGCTTCTGTTTCGCCAAATCGGAGCAGACGCTCGCCAAGGGTGCGGCGATCCTGCGCAGTCTCTAACCCGTCATTTCAGCCAGCTGATTTCGCGGGCGGTTTTCGCGCCGATCACCGCTTCGTCGAGACCGCGCGGAGTTTCGGCGCGCACCTCCGAAATCGGCACGCGGCCCGCCATGATCTCCGCCCGGGTTTGCGGCAATAGCGGCTGCGCGTTCGGTTCGGCATAACCGTCGGGAAACAAAGGCTGGTTGCTTCCGGGATCGTACTTGTCGGTTGCTCCAAACGTATGCAGCAATTCATGTGCAATCACGACCTGGTTGCCGCCCGTCATGTCGTCGCTGGCGAACGCGTTGACCACGCCGATCAGGCCCTCGCGCAAACCGACCGAATGCGCGAGGCGCAGATTCGGCGCCGGCGCAAAATATTTGACGAACATGCGCGCATGCGCCTTGGGCCCGCTGTAACCGTCGTTGCGCCAGGCCCAGAAACGCAACTGCAAACTCCAGCTCATGATGGCCAGCGGGCCCGCATCGCGCGGCGGTTCGGGCGGCAGCGCGTCCACCCGCGGCGCCAGATACACTTCGACCGGCGAGCGCAGCGGCAAACCATAATTTCGCGCCTGCTCGCGCATGAACACGGCCAGCGGTTCGAAGCCGTCGCGCGACAGGCTTTGAATATATTTGTCTGCCGCCGCACTCCGGTCGCCGTTGATCGGATAAATCACGACGCGCAGAGGTTCCTTCCAGTCGGTCGTGCGGCCGCGCGCGATCCACGCGCCCTGGGCGACGGCCAGCAGCACGAACAACAGGAGACCGATGCGTAGGAAGCGTGCCATAGTACTATTTGGGCTGGCTCAATGCGGTCGCAGGATTTAAAATTACGGTTTGACCGCTCAACCGGGGAATTCAATGAAACAACGCATTATCGCGTCATTCGTCGCCGTTCTGGGCGCAACCTGCGCCTCCATCGCGTTTGGCCAGGCCTATCCGACCAAACCGATCCGCATCGTCGCGCCTTTCGCGCCCGGCGGCGGCACCGACCTGATTGCGCGCGTCGCCGCGCAGAAAATGACCGAGTCGCTCGGCCAGCAGGCAGTCGTGGATAACCGGCCCGGCGCCGGCGGCGTATTGGGTGCGGAACTCGGCGCGAAAGCGCCGCCCGACGGCTATACGTTCACGCTGATCGCGGGCAGCTACGCGGTCAATCCGGCCCTGTTCAAGCTCAACTTCGATCCGATCAACGACATAACGCCGGTGATACAGCTGTCGCAGGGGCCGTTTCTCGTCGTCGTTCATCCGTCGCTGCCGGTCAAGAACATCAAGGAGCTCATCGCGCTCGCCAAAGCCCGCCCGAATCAGCTCACGTTCGCTTCAAGCGGCGCCGGCAGCATTACCCAACTCGCCACTGAACTATTCAACGATATGGCGGGCATTAAGATGATTCACATCCCGTATAAAGGCACCGGTCCCGCGTTGACCGACACGATGGCCGGACACGTGCAGATTCTGTTCGGCAGCGTCGGCGCGACCCTGCCGCAAATGAGCAGCGGACGCCTGCGCGCGATCGCGGTGACGACCGCCAAACGCATACCCGCGGCGCCGAACGTGCCGACCATCGATGAATCGGGCGTCAAAGGCTACAACGTGATTTTGTGGCACGGCCTGATCGCGCCGAAAGGCCTGCCGCGCCCTATCCTCGACCGCGTCAATGGCGACCTGAACAATGCATTGCAGACGAAGGAAATGCAGGAGCGGCTCGCGGGCGACGGCGTATCGGCTGCCGGCGGCACGCCGGAGCAATTCGCCGCACTCATCAAGAAGGATATCGAAGTCTGGCGCGGCGTCGTCAAGAAAGCCGGCGTCAAAGCCGAATAGCCGCGCGCCTCATTACCGACAGGATAATCGCGATCGCCCACGGGCGGCCGCGATTCATTTGGGCGGCGGGGATTTGGCAAACCTCAGCGTGTGAGTGGCGAGCAGCGTTTCGGCGAGAAAGCACATCAAGGCGAGCACGAAGCTGGTAATGCCGCCGAGAAAACTCCACGGCACCAAGCGCTCGCTGTGCGGAACCAGAGTCTCGCCGAGAAAGAGCGTCATGACCGTGGCGCCTATCAACATGGCGCACACCACGAGCAGGCCGACCGACCAGTTCACGACGCGGCCGCGCAGGCGCAGGCGATTGAGTTCCCAATAGGCCGCATCCGCGTCCGAAATGACGCCCGTCGCAAGCCGGTCCTCGATGCTGCGCGCGCGGTCGATGATGCGTGAGAGGCGCGCCGCCAGCGCGCCGATCAGCGCCGCCACCGCCGACAACATGAACACGGGCGCGACCGCCAGCTGAATGCCGTGCGAGATTGAGTCGGCGTCCACCATGGCAGGTCGACGGCGTCAGGCCTTAGCGCCTGGCCGCCAGAAATGTGCCGTGACACTGGCGCGTGCCGCAACGGCAAGCGTAAAGCTTTTTGATCGCCGGCGTGTAACGGTCTTCGATCACGAGGTTGTATTCGTACCCCAGCTCTTCGCCCGCCTTGATGTTCCGAATCGCGTGGATATAGAGCCGGTCGCCCTCTTCCACCGGCTCGCAATTCGGGTTGCAGCTATGATTGATCCAGCGCGCCGAGTTGCCGCCGCGATACGCGTCTATCACCATGTCGTTGTCGAGCAGGAACAGGAACGTATGGTTGGTGTCGTCGTCGCCGTAAAGCTCGTCGGCTTCTTCTTCCGTGATGAGCGCGCCCTTATATTCGATGATGCGCTCGCCTTTGGCGATCGCGCGGGCCGCGAATACTCCCCTGCCGTGAATCTCCGAACCGCGGACGATGATGATGGGGCGCTTGTTACCGGCGGTCTTGCCCGTCTTGCGGGTTTTACTGGACTTACTGGTCTTGCGGGTCTGCGCAGGCATGCGTGGGATTTCCCGATTGAAAGGCGCGTATTCTAACCAATTGTCGCTTCGATTGTGTGACGCCGGCTGCGGACATTGGAAATAAAAAGCCACCACGCATGCCCTACCTCGCGCTACAGCACGCCCGACAAGCCGCCGTCGACGTTGATGCACGTTCCCGTCACGTAGCTCGCCGCGTCCGATGCGAGAAACGCGATCACGTTCGCAACTTCGCCGGATTCACCCATGCGGCCGAGCGGCACGGTTTTGCCGGTTTGCCTGTAGTGCTCTTCGACGCTCAATCCGCTGCGCGCAGCGCGGCGCTCCTGCTGCATCGACTTGATCTTGCCGACCGCCACCGCGTTGACCAGAATGTTCAGCGGCGCGAGTTCCTTGGACAGGCCTTTGGTCAGCGCCAGGCCGGCCGCGCGGCTGACGGTGGTCGGAAATTGCGCCGCGCCCGGCTGCTTGGCCGCGACCATGTTCAGATTG
>CAZEAX010000015.1:6908-24971 GCA_964510405.1 uncultured Streptomyces sp.
GCCCTGCTTTTTCATGTGCGGGATCGCGGCGCGCGTGGTGCGCACCTGCGCCATGACCTTGATTTCGATGTCATGCGCGAATTCGGTATCGGCGACCTTGTCGAACGCCGCCTGCCCGGTGCCGCCCGCGTTGTTGACGACAATGTCGATGCGGCCGAAGCGCTTGACCGTTTCCTCGACGAAGCGCTCCATGTCGCCGGCCTTCGCCGCGTCCGCGACCACCGTCAACACCTCGACGCCCAGCTTGCGGCATTCGGCGGCCTTCTTCTCCATCACATCGGCGCGCCGCGCACAGATCGCGACCGTGCCGCCGAGTTCAGCGACCCGCGTCGCCGTCGCCCCCCCTATGCCCTCGCTGCCGCCGGTAATTGCAACCACCTTGCCTTTGAGACTCAACTGCATGTCAGCTCCCTTTTTTAAAATGGTAATTGGGTGATTTAGTGATTGAGCGATTTGGTGATTTAGTGATTCACCTGATCACCCAATCACTGAATCCCCTATTCACTGCTCTTGATTCCCGCCGCTTTGATCAGTTTGCCGAATCTTGCGATGTCGTTGCGGATCAGCGTCGCCAGCGCTTCCGGCGTGCCGCCGACCAGATCGAACCCCAGCGCGATCAGCTTTTCGCGGACATCGGGCTGCGTCAGCGTGCGCGTTATGTCGGCATGCAGTTTCGCGATGATCTCCTTGGGCGTACCGATCGGCACCAGATAGCCGGTCCAGGAATCGAAATCGAACCCGGGCACGCCCGCTTCCGCAACGGTCGGCACCTCGGGCAGCGTGGCCGAGCGCTTGGGACTGCCGATCGCCAGCACGCGCAATCGCCCGCTCTTCATGTACGGCACCACGTTCGACACCCCCGTAAACATCATGGGCACCTGCCCTCCCAACACGTCGCTGAACGCGGGCCCCAGGCCTTTGTAGGGGACGTGAACGATGTTGATGCCGGCATCGACGCGCAGCATCTCCATCGGCAGATGTTGCGCGCTGCCGGTGCCGCCCGACGCGTAATTGAGTTCGCCCGGATGCGCCCTGGCGAGCGCGATCAGTTCTTTGACGGATTTGACCGGCAGCGACGGATGCACGACGAGCACCACGGGAATCGTCGCCGCCATCGTCACCGGCGCAAAATCGCGCACCGCATCGTACGGCAGCTTCAGATAAAGATGCGGATTCACCGCAAGCGTGGAGATATTTCCCAGGTACAGCGTGTAGCCATCGGGCGGCGCCTTGGCCGCCGCTTCTGTGCCTATGATGCCATTGGCGCCGACGCGGTTGTCGACGACCACCTGTTGTCCCCAGGTGTCGCCGAACTTCTGCCCGAGCACGCGCGCGAGGGTATCGATCGCGCTGCCCGCCGTAAACGGCGTAATGACCCGCACCGGCTTGGCGGGAAAATTCTGCGCGTGCGCCACCGCCGCGGCCATCAATAACGCAGCTCCCAGCCAGTTTTTTGTCACGCCCTGCCTCCTTGGAAATCATAACCGGCGAACATCATAACGCCATCCGCGCGTCACTGACAGTTCGGCGGCGCGCACCCTGGCGGGACGCGCTATCATGACGGCCATGATCATCGCGATCCCCGACGATTACCAGCAATTGGTCGCTACGCTCGACTGCTACGCTCAGCTCGCCGGCCATGACGTGCGCATTTTTCAAGGCCCGGCGGGCAGCGCCGGCGAGCTCGCCCACCAATTGAATGACGCCGAGGCCATCGTGCTGGTACGCGAGCGTACGTCGATCACGCGCGAATTGCTCGAGCGCCTGCCGCACCTCAAGCACATCGCGCAGACCGGCCGCAGCACCCATCACATCGATGTCGCGGCATGCACGGCGCGCGGCATCACCGTCAGCGCGGGCACCCACGCGTCGGCGCATACCATCGCCGAATATACGTGGGCGTTGATCCTCGCATCCCGCCGCGACATTGTTGGACAAGTGCAGACCATGCGGCGCGGCGAATGGCTGCCCCGGCTCGGCCTTGGCCTCCACGGCAAGACGCTCGGCGTCCACGGGTTCGGCAAGATCGGCAGCCTCGTCGCGCAGATCGGCAAAAGCTTCGGCATGCGCGTCGTCACGTGGGGCGGCGAAGAATCGCGCCGCCGCGCACTCGACGCGGATTGCGGATTCGCGGAGGGCAAACGCGAACTGTACGCGCAATCCGACGTCTTGAGCCTGAATCTGCGCTTGTCGGAACGCACCCGGCACTCGATCTCCGCGGAAGATCTGGATGTGATGCCGCCCTCGGCGCTGCTCGTCAATACGGCGCGCGCTGAGATTATCGCGCCGGGCGCGCTGATTGCCGCGCTGGAACGCGGACGGCCGGGCTACGCTGCGGTGGACGTCTTTGAAAACGAACCCGTGCTGCGCGGCGAACATCCGCTGCTGAAAATGAACAATGTATTGTGCACGCCGCACAGCGCGTGGATCGAAAAGGAGATGTTCGAGTCCTATTTCGGCGAAGCGTTCGCCAATCTCGTCAAGTTCGCGCAAGGCGCGCCGGTCAATCTCGTCAATCCGGCCGCAGTACAACGCTAAGGCGCTCTGCACGAAGAGGCCGGAGCGGATAAAATCGGCGCATTCCGGTTCAGGACAGGCACATGCAAAAATTATTCGACGCAGAAACGCATTCGGCATTACAGCAGCTGATGGACGAAACGATAGAAGCGCTGCAGCTCGCGAAAGTCAGTCCCGACGTCGACGATCTCGGCGCCACGTTCGCGGTCGCCCTGCTCAAGCTCGGGCTTGCCACCAGTTTCGCCGATCAGAAGCACCCGGGTTTCGCCAAAGACGTCGAGGAAAAGCGCCAGCGCGTGCTGAGCGCGTTGATGCCGCGACATTGAGTTTTCCACCACCGCGGGAGCAGATTTTGAATAAATCGCTCGTTGCACTGCTGATCGTGTGCGCGCCGGCACTGGCCGCGGCGCAGGCTTACCCCACCAAGACCGTGCGCATCATCGCGCCGTTTGCGGCGGGCAGCACGATCGATATTCTGGGCCGCCTGATCGCGCCCCGGCTGTTCGAAGCGCTGGGTCAGCCGGTTATCGTCGAGGACCGTCCCGGCGCGGGCGGCATGATAGGCCTCGATTTCGTCGCGAAGTCGCCGCCGGACGGCCACACCCTCGTGATCGGCGCACTGGGACCGCTCGCGATGAATCCCGCGCTGTACCCGAAGACGCCGTTCGATCCGGTGCAGGACTTCGCCGCAGTGAGCCTGCTCGCCACCGGGCCGGTCGTGATCGTCGTGCATCCATCGATTCCCGCACGCAACGTCAAGGAGCTGGTGGAACTCGCGAAGAAACGTCCGGGCCAGCTCAACTTCGGATCGCCGGGCGTCGGCAGCAGCCCGCACCTTACCGGCGAGCTTTTCAAGCTCATCACCAAAACCGACGTCGTGCATGTTCCCTACAAAGGCAACGCCGAAGCCATCACCGATTTGATCGGCGGACAACTAAGCATGGTGTTTACCGGCGTGCCGCCGGTCGTACCGCTCGCCAAGGCTGGCAAGGTGCGCGTGCTCGCGACCACCGGCAAACAGCGCCTCGCCAATCTGCCCGACGTGCCGACCCTGCGCGAAGCCGGTATCGAAGGCGCCGACGTGCTGATCTGGTATGGCGTGGTCGCGCCGGCCGCAACGCCCAAAGACGTGATCGCGCGGCTCAACCGCGAGATCGTTAAAATCATGGCCGTGCCCGACGTGCGCGAGAAATTCGCTCAGCAAGGCGTCGATCCCGCGTCGAGCACGCCGGAGGAATTCGCACAGTTGATCCGCGACGAAGTCGCGCGCTGGGGCAAGGTCATCCGCAACGCGGGCATCAAGCTCGAATGACGGCAGGAATTGGGCGTAGAATTCTGAACCGGTAGACTCCGATCCACTATCCTCGACTCCGCCCCCATGAAACTCCCGATCTATCTCGACAATTCCGCGACCACGCCGGTCGATCCGCGCGTCGTCGCCAAAATGCTGCCGTGGCTCGCCGAGCAGTTCGGCAATCCCGCGAGCAGTTCGCACGCTTTCGGCCGCGCCGCACGCGCGGCGGTCGAAGCGGCGCGCGATCAGGTCGCCGCGTTGATAAATGCCGATCCGCGTGAAATCGTGTGGACGTCGGGCGCGACCGAATCCGACAACCTTGCGATCAAGGGCGCCGCCCTCGCCTGCCGGGACAAGGGCAGGCATCTGATCACGATGCAGACGGAGCACAAAGCGGTGCTCGATACGATGCTCGAACTCGAGCGCGAGGGCTTCACCGTCACGTCGCTGGCGCCGCAGAAGAACGGCCTGCTCGACCTCGAAAAATTCGAGGCCGCGATCCGGCCCGACACAACACTCGCCTCGATCATGCTGGTCAACAACGAGATCGGCGTGATTCAGGACATCGCCGCGCTCGGCGAGATCTGCCGTGAACGCGGCGTGCTTTTCCACGTCGATGCCGCGCAGGCGACGGGCAAAATGGCGATCGATTTGCAGAAACTCAAGGTCGACCTGATGTCGCTGACCGCGCACAAAACCTACGGGCCGAAAGGCATCGGCGCGCTTTACGTGTCGCGCGACCGCCGCGTGCGCATCGAGCCGCAAATGCACGGCGGCGGCCACGAGCGCGGCATGCGCTCGGGCACGCTCGCGACCCATCAAATCGTCGGCATGGGGGAATGCCTTGAAATAGCGGGCGCGGAAATGGCGAGTGAATTGCCGCGCATACGCGCGTTGCGAGACAAACTTCATTGCGGCCTCGCGGGACTCGACGAAGTTCAGATCAACGGCGACATGCAAAGCCGCATCGTCAACAATCTGAACTTCAGCCTGAAGCTGCCGAACTGCGACCAGATGATCGCGTCGCTGACCGATATTGCGGTGTCTTCAACTTCGGCATGCTCCTCGGGCGGCGGCAGCGTGTCGCACGTGCTGCAGGCGCTCGGCAACGACGCACAGCTCGCGGGCAACTCGATCCGCATCACGGTCGGCCGCTTCAACACCGAAGAGGAAATCGATTTTGCGCTCGCGTATCTGAAGCGCAAGATCGCCGAGTGCCGCGACGCACTCGCAAAGCAGACCGCGCTCGCTTAACGGGCGGCAGTCGCGACCGGCGTTTCGTTCAGGAAGCGCTCGATAACTTCGGCGCCCACGTACTGTTTGAGCACGCCGCCATCGGCGAATACCAGTGTCGGCGTCGAGTCGATATTGAGCTTGGTAGCGGTCGCGTCGATCTGCTCGAACGGATTGCTGCAATTCGTGGGTCCCGACGGGCGCAGCGCGCGCAACATCCAGTCCTCCCACGCCTTGGCCTTGTCGCCCGAGCACCAGATCGATTTCGCGATGTTGGTCGAACCCGGAAACTTCGCCTCGAGCGGAAACGGATAGACATACAGCGTCAGGTTGTTGATGCGCTCGAGCTCGAGCTCGAGCTTCTTGCAGTACGGGCACATCGGGTCGAGAAACACCCGCAGCTGGCGCTTGCCGTCGCCTTTGACGCGTTTGATCGCCATGGTGAGCGGCGGCAACTGCGCCATATTGAGCGCGGTAAGCCTGCGCAGACTCTGCTCGGTCATATTGCGGTTGGTCTTGGTGTCGACCAGCACGCCGTAAATCAGGAAGCTGACCTTCTCATCGGTGTAATGCAGCGTATTGTCGACATAAACTTCGTAAAGGCCGCCATACGGAGTTTTGGTCACGCTTTGCACCTTGTTGTGGAGCTTGGTCTCGACGAGTTTACGTACGCTTGCCTCGTCGGCCAGCGCCGCACCGCAAATCAGTAACGCCGCAAACAGCACGAAATTTCTTGGCATCATCACTCCACTTGCAAGTAGCAGAGCGCATTGTAAATTATTCCGGCAATCCGCAAAAACCGCTTGTCCAGCGGCATTGACCGCAGGTCGGACGGACGCGGCGATCGCCTGCCGCATCAACCACCCTGGGCGGCGAAGATTCTGCCTTGTTTCAATCGAACACCGACGCGTTCGCCTTTGCTTAAACCGAGCGCCACATGCTGGTCGCGGCTCAATTCCGCGTGAACGCGTTGCGCCGTATCATCGCGCTTCAATTCAAGACGCACGGACGGACCGATCACCAGCAGACTCTCGATTGTCGCCTTGAACGCATCGGTGGCACCACCATTCCTGGTGATTTCGATTTCGTGCGGCCTGACGTAAACCGCGGCTTCATTGCTTTCAATACGGGCATTCTTGGGCACTTGCGCCTCCCAATCGCCAACCGCCACCTTGCCGTCATGGATGCGGCTGTGAAATAAATTGACGTCGCCCAGGAACTGGTACACGAATGGCGTTGCAGGGTGGTCGTAGACCTGGTCGGGAGTGCCGACCTGCTCGACCCTGCCTTCGTTCTTCACCACCACGCGGTCCGCGACCTCCAACGCTTCTTCCTGATCGTGAGTAACGAACAGGCTGGTGATATGGATTTCATCATGCAGCCGGCGCAGCCACGCGCGCAGTTCCTTGCGCACCTTGGCGTCAAGCGCGCCGAACGGTTCGTCGAGCAGCAAAACCTTGGGCTCGACCGCGAGCGCGCGCGCCAGCGCGATCCGCTGGCGCTGCCCGCCCGACAACTGGTGCGGATAGCGATCCGCCAGCCAGTCGAGCTGCACCAGCTTGAGCAACGCGTTCACCTTGTCGCGAATGTCATTGTTCAAAGGACGCGTCGAACGCGGCTTGACCCGCAGCCCGAACGCAACATTTTCGAAAATCGTCATATGCCGGAACAGGGCGTAGTGCTGGAACACGAAGCCGACGCGCCGCTCGGAAATTCCGGAGTCGGTCGCATCTTCGCCGTGGAAAAGTATCCGGCCGCGGTCCGCCGTTTCCAGTCCCGCGACTATCCGCAGGAGCGTAGTCTTTCCCGAGCCGGACGGACCGAGCAAAGCGACCAGTTCGCCGGTTTCGACCTTGAGACTGACGTCATTCACCGCGGCGAAATTGCCGAAAGAACGGCTGATGTTGCGCACTTCAATGCTCATTTTCATTTCCCTTCAGTTGGCGATTGACCTGCCACTCGACCAGCGTTTTCAATACCAGGGTCACCAGCGCAAGCAGCGCAAGCAGCGACGCCACCGCAAACGCCGCGGCGAAGTTGTATTCGTTGTAGAGAATTTCAACGTGCAGCGGCATGGTGTTGGTTTGTCCGCGCACGTGGCCGGAGACCACGGATACCGCTCCGAATTCGCCCATCGCGCGCGCATTGCATAGAATTACGCCGTAAAGGAGGCCCCATTTGATGTTGGGCAACGTGACGCGCCGGAATACCTGCCAGCCATTGGCGCCGAGCACCACTGCGGCCTCCTCTTCCTCGTTGCCCTGCGCCTCCATGAGCGGAATCAATTCCCGCGCAACAAACGGAAAGGTGACGAAGATGGTCGCCAGCACAATGCCGGGGACCGCAAACACGATCCGTATATCGTGATCGGAGAGCCAATGGCCCATCCAGCCCTGCAATCCGAATATCAGCACATATATCAGCCCGGCGATCACGGGCGACACCGAGAACGGCAGGTCGATCAGCGTGATCAATACGCTCTTGCCGCGAAACTCGAATTTGGCAATTGCCCACGCCGCCGCCACGCCGAACACGAGATTGAGCGGCACCGCGATCGCCGCCGCCAGCAGCGTCAGCTTGATGGCCGACCACGCATCGGGTTCCAGTATTGCTGTGATATATGCACTCCAGCCCTTGCGCAATGCCTCGGTGAATACGGCAACGAGCGGCACGAACAGGAACAGCGTCAGAAATGCGAACGCCACGGCGATCAAGGCAATCCGCGCCAACGCCGGCTCTTCACGCGCGCCACGGCGCACGGCCGGCGTCGGCGAGAAACCCAGCAAGACCTCTGCCGTACCTACGTCGTCCCAGGTCATGCTCATGCGGCAGCCTCCCGTCTGCGACTCAGCCATTGGAGGCAATTGATCAGCAGCAGCAAGAGAAAGGACACGATGAGCATGACAACCGCCACCGCGGTCGCCCCCGTGTAATCGTATTGCTCGAGTTTGGTGATGATGATGAGAGGTGTGATCTCTGACACCATCGGCATGTTGCCGGCAATAAAAATCACCGAGCCGTATTCGCCTACCGCGCGCGCGAATGCCAATGCGAACCCGGTCAACAATGCGGGCATCACTGTCGGGAAAATCACGCGAGTAAAGGTCTGCCAGCGGTCTGCGCCCAGTGTAGCCGCCGCTTCCTCGAGATCGGCCTCGAGATCTTCGAGCACCGGTTGTACCGTGCGCACTACGAAAGGCAGTCCGATGAACACCAGCGCAACCAGCACCCCTAGCGGCGTAAATGCCACCTTGATGCCCCACCTCAGCAAGATCCGCCCGATCCAGCCGTTGGGCGCATAAATCGCCGTCAGCGCTATGCCCGCTACCGCGGTAGGCAATGCAAACGGCATGTCGACCAGCGCGTCTATGACGCGCTTGCCGGGGAACCGGTAACGCACCAGCACCCAGGCGACAACCAGACCGTAAGCTGCATTGATTGTGGCGGCGAGCAACGACGCACCGAATGTGAGTTCATAGGAAGCGACGACTCGCGACGCCGTCACGATGCTCCAGAACTGCTCCCAGCTCAGTACCGCGGTCTTGATGAAGGCGGCCGACAGCGGGATCAGGACAATCGTGCTCAAATAAAGCGACGTAAAACCCAGCGCCAGTCCGAATCCGGGCAGCACGCTGTGTTGCCGCAAGAATAGTGATTTCATGAATACGACCGCATCATGCGAGTTGCCGCACCGGTTGCGGCGTGCCGATCAGCTTTTGTAATTCGTACAACAGACGCTCGCCGACCGGCCATGCACCGTAACCGGATTCGGCATTGATATGCCCGCAATTGCCGAGATTCACAAGATTGCTGCACCAGTCGCGGGCCAGCGTCCTGGCGTGCGCGAGACTCAACCACGGATCGCTGCTGCTGGCGACAAGTATTGTCGGGAATCCGAGCGGCTCGCGCGGCAAGGCTGCCTCGACTGCGAAACGCTGCGGATCAGCGGGCGCGACGAGCATCGCGCCACAAACACGCCCGCCCGCGCGCCTTGCACTTTGCACCGCGGCCAGGCAACCAAAGCTGTGCGCGACCAGAATTGCGGGCAGTTCACTTGCCTGGAGTTCGCGGCCTATCGCGTCCGCCCAGATTTCGATTTTCGGATCGTCCCAGTCACGCTGCACGACGCGCCGGTAATCCGGGTGCGCACGCTCCCACAGTGTCTGCCAGTGCGCAGGTCCGCTGTTACGCAGGCCCGGTACCAGCAATACTCTATGCGCCTTGTTTACGTTTGCAGACACGCCGTTCATCCGTGCGCGCTATGCGGTGCCGCGTTGGCGCGGCCACTGGACTCCGCGCGTGTGATATATGCCGGAACCGGCGTCAACCTGGGTTGCCTGACGTTTTCGAAATCGGGCCGCCCGAGAAAATATCCCTGCATTGCATCAGCTCCCGCGCGCACCGCAATCACCAACTCCCGCGCGGCTTCAATGTGCGTGACCAGCGTGCGTCCGCCCCAGCCATGCGCATGGTCGACGAACGGCTTGAGTTCCTGCTCCGACGAAAACTGGCCGACATCCAGTTGCAGGAAGTCCGGCTGCACGCCCTCCAATGCCGCCATGTCATGTTGCAATGTGGAAGCTACCGCCAACCGATAGCCGCGTGAGCGGTAGTTCGCAGTCACCCGCGCGAGCAAATCGCCGTCTGCGGTTGCCTCCTGCGGTATCACTATCACCACATTCGACGTCGCGATGCCGCAATGCTCAAGCACCTCGCCGAAAATCCCGCCGTGGTCGTGCTTCACGCTTTTCAGCAACCGTGGTTCTACGCGCAGAAACAGCGCATGGCCGGCTTGCGCATGACCGAAATAGTTGAGGATGTGCACGCTGCGGCACAGGCGGTCGAGCCGCACCAGCGCCGCATCGCTGGCGATCGTGGAGAAGATGCCCCACGGCGATAAAGTGTTTTCGCCTCCGCCGTCGCACCGTATGCGCGCATCGTGACCGATCACGCACAGGCCGTCGGCTCCAAACACTTTCTGGAACGCGCTCGACAACCGGCAACCGTAGAAATCGCCGATGACGCGACCGCGCGGGTCCTGACGCAAATGAAACTGCCCGAGTTCTCCCACTGCCGCGGTATCGGCCGCGGCGATCCCCGCGAGAATCTCCGGAATGCGCGTATGCAGTTCTTCCGTTGACACACTCATCGCATCTCCTGATAAATAACAAACGCTCCCGAATCAATCGTTATTTGCGGCCCGGCTGGTAAATCTGGTCGAACACGCCGCCGTCGGCAAAATGCGTCTTCTGCGCCTTGGCCCAGCCGCCGAACACCTCGTCGATTGTGAACAAGGTCAGTTTCGGAAAGTTCTTTGCGTAATTGGCGGCGATTTTCGCGTTGCGCGGACGGTAGAAATTTTTGGCCGCAAATTCCTGACCTTCGTCGGAATACAAATATTCAAGATAGGCCTGCGCCACTTTGCGCGTGCCGTGCTTCTCTACAACCTTGTCGACGATGCTGACCGGGGGTTCCGCGAGAATGCTGATCGGCGGGTAGACGATGTCGAACTTGTCGGCGCCGAATTCCTGGAGCGCCAGATGGGCTTCGTTTTCCCAAGCCAGCAACACGTCGCCGATGCCGCGTTCGGCAAAAGTCACAGTCGAGCCGCGGGCGCCGGAATCGAGCACCGGCACGTTTTTGTAGAGGCTGGTCACGAACGCACTGGCTTTGGCCTGATCGTTGCCGTTTTTCTTGAGCGCGTATCCCCACGCCGCGAGATAGCCCCAGCGCGCACCGCCCGATGTTTTCGGATTTGCCGTTATGACCGAGATTCCCGGCTTAACGAGGTCATCCCAATCCTTGATGCCTTTGGGATTGCCTCTGCGCACCAGGAATATATAGGTCGATGTATACGGAGTACTGTTATTCGGCAACCGCTTCTGCCAATCGGCGGGCAGCAGCTTGGCCTTGTCGGCAATTTCATCGATGTCGTACGCGAGGGCCAGCGTTACCACATCGGCCTCGAGCCCATCGATCACCTTGCGCGCTTGACCACCGGACCCGCCGTGAGAAGCCTTGAGGTCGACTTTCTCGCCGGTAGTGGTCTGCCAGTGTTTGGCGAACGCGGCATTGAACTGCTGATACAACTCGCGAGTTGGATCGTAAGAAACATTCAACAGCGTGACGTCGGCACTGGCATTGAAACTGAACAGCGCTGCAATCAATAACAACGTGGAATTGAAATTCTTCATGGCGTTCCTTATGCGATAAGTAGATATAAAAGCGTTTCCAAGTAACAATTTCGTATATAAAGGCCAAAAAAAAGCCGCGTCGGCGCGGCTGTCGCAACCGACCGCAGGAATCAACAAGGACGACAACACCGCATCATTTTTTCTTCCATGATCGTAAATTGAGTGTCGTGCACCATTAACGTTTGATCGTTCGTCAGATTCAAAGGCCGCTCCGGTTCTTTCATGCGATCATTCCCGCGGCCACGGTTTGATTCGACATCTCGTCGATCAGGATGAATGCGCCCGTGGCACGCTCTTCGCTGTAAAGATCGCAAAATATCGGTTGCGCCAACGCAATCACTACGTGCGCAATGTCATTTACCCCGACTACGGCGGTGGTGGAAACGCGCTTCGTCAGCGTATCCACATCCACGATATCGACGACCGATGCGACTTTGGCCTTCACCGTACGCGACGCGTGCTTTAGAAGATAACGTCCATTCGCGACCATCGGATCGACCGAAAACCAGACCAGCGTCGCCTCCAGCATCCGGAACACGTGCGGAGGTTGCTCCACACTGGCTATCTGATCGCCCCGCGAGATATCGATTTCGTCAGCCAGCGATAGCGCAACCGATTCGCCGGCAGAGGCGGCCGCACGATTGCCGGGCCAACGGTGTATGGCTTTAACTGTCGTTGTCCTTCCGGACGGCAGGACGACGACCTCCTGCCCGACGAAGACGGACCCTGAAGCAATCAGGCCGAGATAAGCCCGTCCCTGCTCGACCGACTTTTGCACGAGTTGAACCGGAAAGCGAAAAGGCCGGGACGTCCTCGCTTCGGCGCGCTCGATCGATTCCAGCAATTCGAGCAGCGTAGGACCGTCGTACCAGGCGAGCCGATCGCCGCGTTCCACGACCATATCGCCCAGCAAAGCACAGACCGGGACGAAATAAAAATGCGGTAGCGGCCCATCCAGCAGCGCGGAAAATTGTTCGACGGCATCGCGAACCGCCTCGAATTTATCGCGCTGGTAGTCCACCAGATCCATTTTGTTGACCGCGACGATGACATGCTTGATGCCGAGCAAATGCGCGATGAAAAGATGCCGCTTGCTTTGTTCCAACAATCCTTTCGCGGCATCAGCCAGGATTACCGCGACATCCGCAGTGCTCGCGCCGGTTGCCATGTTCCGCGTGTACTGCACGTGGCCGGGCGTGTCGGCAATGATGAATTTGCGCCGCGGCATCGAAAAATAGCGGTACGCGACATCTATGGTGATGCCCTGCTCGCGCTCCGCTTCAAGGCCATCGGTAAACAACGACAGATCGAGCTCTTCCAATCCTTGCTTGTGCGATGCGCGCGCTACAGCCGTCAGTTGGTCCTCTAAAATCTGCCGGGTGTCATGCAGCAGCCGGCCGATCAGCGTGCTCTTGCCGTCATCGACGCTGCCTGCGGTCGTAAAGCGCAACAGACCGCCGGACCCGTTTGTTACAGCCGGCACGGCGATGTTCCGCTCAATCTCGCGCAGATAAGACATCAGAAATAGCCCTCTTTCTTGCGCCGCTCCATCGATGCTTCCGATGTTTGGTCGTCCATCCGCGTGGCGCCGCGTTCGGTCACGCGCGACAGCAAAGTCTCGGCAATGATCGCTTCCACGGTGTCGGCTTCGGATTCAACCGGACAGGTGCAGCTGATATCCCCGACGGTCCTGAAGCGCACGGAAGCCGCTTCGGCCTGCTCGCCCGCGCGCGGCGGGGTCAGATCGGTGATGGGAACAAGCAAGCCGCTTCTGCGCACGACCGGCCGGCGATGCGCAAAATAAATGGAAGGAACGTCGAGTTGCTCGCGTGCTATGTATTGCCAGACATCAAGTTCGGTCCAATTGCTGATCGGAAACACGCGCACATGCTCACCGCGATTAACGCGCGCGTTGAAGAGGTTCCACAGTTCGGGCCGCTGATTGCGCGGGTCCCATTGCCCGAACTCGTCGCGGAACGAGAACACGCGCTCCTTCGCGCGCGCCCTTTCCTCGTCGCGCCGGGCGCCGCCAATGGCTGCGTCGAACCCGAATTCTGCTATTGCTTCGAGCAATGTCACGGATTGTGCCGCATTGCGGCTCTCTTGCTGGCTGCGCAGGCGGACCGTACCGCGTTGCAAAGAGTCTTCCACCATGCGCACGACGAGCCGTTCCCCGAGCTGCGCCGCCCGCCGGTCGCGAAACTCGATCACTTCCGGATAGTTGTGGCCGGTATCGATGTGCAGCAACGGAAACGGGAAACGCCCGGGGCGGAACGCCTTCTCGGCGAGCCTCAGCAATACGATCGAATCCTTGCCGCCGGAGAAAAACAGGACCGGATTGTCGCACTCGCCCGCGACTTCGCGCAGAATATGCACGGCTTCCGATTCAAGCCATTCAAGATGGCCGCGCGCGAACAGCGTCGAAGGTTCCTGCGCATGGGTGCGTGCCAAAACCGTCATGCGACCTCCCGCGCCCGCGCTAGCCTGCCGTCTTCGCGAACATGCAAACCGCATTCCTTGCCATGATCCTGCTCCCACCACCAACGCCCCGCCCGGATATCCTCTCCGGCCACGACGGGCCGCGTGCATGGCGCGCAACCGATGGAACGGTAACCCTGCTCATAAAGGTCGTTATAGGGCACCGAACGGGCGTGGAGATATTCCCAGACTTCATCTTCGGTCCAATCGGCGAGCGGATTGAATTTCAGCAGCAAGTACGTGTCGTCAAACTCACGGGCAGGCAACGCCGCGCGCCCCGTCGAATGCTCGCGCCGAAGACCCGTAATCCACGCTCTCTTGCCTTTAAGCAGCCGTTTGAGCGGCTCCACCTTGCGGATCTGGCAGCACTCTCGGCGCAGTTCCGCCGATTTATAAAATGCGTTACGACCACTCCGCGACTCATACTGTGCCAGCGCATTTACATCGGGGGTAACGACGTTCAGGTGATGATGGTAATAACGCCGGATCTTTTCCAGCAGATCCAGCGTATCGCCGTGCAAGCGGCCGGTATCGATCGTGAATATCCCGATGTCAAACTGCGCAGTCAGAATCGCATCCGTAATCACCATATCTTCAGCCGACAGGCTGGAGGAAAACACCGCTGGTGCGTGCTTGTCCGCCACCGCTGCCAACACGTCCTTGAGTTGCGTCACCCGGGATTCGAGGTCGCGACTCATGCGACAACCGCCTGCGCGCGCGGTTGAGCCGGTGCGGACGATTTTCCGCTCAAACCTTGGCCTACCCCGCTGAACTCCAAGCGTGTTGATCTGGCAGGTTCGTCGCGCAGAAACGCAAATGCGTCGAACCCATTGCAAAACAGGTCGACGATTTGAATACTTTCCGCGTTCCCGACCGCAACCAATTCTCCCTGATAGCCGTGTCGCTCGCGCAATAGCCGCGCAATCGTTCTGCCGTATCCGCCATCAGAGCGTGCAACGCGAATCGCGATCAGGTTGAAACGCGCAAGATCGAAATCGATTGCGGCAAGGTCCTCATGCGACTGCAGCACCACGCCAAGCGGGCCGCGACGACCTTCAAGGTCTTCGCGTCGCGCTTGCCAGAGCGCAAGCGGAACCAGGATGGCGTCATGCTCGGGAAATTCCGGAACAAACCCGTCTTCCCTGACCTGTAACCAGAATGATGGCCCGAGCAAATACCATGGAGAGCATGCCCGATTTAGATAGTCGGAATTGCCAGCCGTCCGAGGCGGGATTATCGGAGGAGAGATCGCAGATGGTAGATTCATGATGCGTTGCATCATAATCAACGAATATAGAATCTACAAATACTATGATAGATAATATTTATATCATTAGGTTATTATGATTCTCATGATTGATTTTATTGATTTTAATGCAATTTGAATGGTAGCGTAATCAAGCCGCGCGTTAGACGTCAGCGCGGCTTTTGCCCACTTGGGAACGTCGTACCGTATAGATGCGGGAACAGTTCCACCGAACCCCCGCCAAGGCGTCCCGCAATCAGCCGCTAACGCCTGCCGCTCGCCGCTTCCTGGATGCCGATGAAGCTGTAGTCGCAGAAACCGGGATCGGCGTTGTTCTTGATTTTCTCGTAGACCTTGTCGGGCTCGTTCAGCACCGCGGTATCGAAGAGCCGCGAATTGACCGCGCCGTACATCACGCAGGCGCCCCGCTTCTCGTCATACTCGAGACAGGAAGTCACGCTGGTCATCATGTACATTCCGGCGACGTTTTCGATGAAATGAATCGCCTTGTCGGTCTGGATCACGGTCACCTCGTGCGAGCCCGACATGCGCGTGTAAATCGCGCGTGCTGACGCATGCTTGACGTCCACATTCTGGAAATGCACGAGCGAATCGGCCCTGCCTTCGACCATGATCGGATCGCCGGTCGCCGGGTCCTTTTCGTAGCCTTTGTAAAAGGCGCAGTGCACGTAGCGCGATTTGGCGAGATTGGTGAAATCGGTATGGTCGCCCGCGCGCACGATGTTCGTCACACCGAGCATGACCATCAGGCAAACACCGGAGAACTGCGCACAATTCATCGTCAACGTGTCCAATCAACGACTCAGGAGTCGAGTGCAAACCGAGTGTGCGCGTTTGACCGCGCACTGTCCACTGGCTTGACACCCCTCCACCTGCTGGCTACCCTCACCTTGAGATTCAGAATCTTAGACTAAGTTCATGGGCTTAACCGCAGTCGAAAAAATTCTCGCGCGCGCCTGCAACCGTGCAGTTGTTCACGCCGGCGAAGTCGTGCAGCCTGCGCCCGACTTCATCATGGTCCACGACGGGGTGGTGCGCGGCGCCAAACGCGAACTCGACGCCATCGGCATCGACCGCCTCGCCGCCCCCGAAAAAGTCGTGATGGTGACCGATCACGAAGTCATCTACGGCAGCGCGCGCGCCGCCGAGATGGGTGCGTTCAACCGCAGCGCCGCCAAGGCATGGGGAGTCAAGAACTTCTTCGATGTAGGCCGCGGCGGCCACGGCCATATTTTCCCGATGGAAACGGGCATGCTGCTGCCGGGCATGTTTTATTTCGACAACGACCGGCATGCGACCAACGCCGGCGCGATCGGCGCGTTCGGCTTCCGCATGGGCATGGAAATCAGCCGCGTGCTCGCTACCGGCACCAACTGGGTTACCGTGCCGAAGTCCGTGCGCCTGACGCTCAATGGAAAGCTGGCACTCGGTGTCTACGGCCGCGATCTCGGCCTGCACATAGCGCGCCTTTTGCACGAACGCGAACTCGATTTCGATCTCGATTACCGCGTGCTCGAATACGCAGGCGACCTCGACCAGTTCGATCTCGCCACGCGCGCGGCGCTGTGCAGTTCGCCGACCGAAATGCGCGCTTATGGCGTGTTCTTCCCGCCGTCGGAAAAAATCATGGCATTCGCGCGCGCGCGCGCGCAGCGCCCTTTCACTCCGGTGTTTCCCGACGCCGATGCACAATACGAAAACGTAGCGACGCTCGACATCGGCGCGCTCGAGCCGCAAGTCGCGCTGCCCGGCGGCGTGCAGCGCGCGGTCGATATCGGCGAAATCGCCGGGCGGGCAGTCGATCATGCGTTCATTGGTTCGTGCGGTTCAGGCATGTACGAGGATTTCGCGATTGCTGCGAATATTCTCAAGGGCAAGCGGATCGCAGCAACTGTGCGCATGTTCGTGGCACCGGGTTCGGAGCAGACGACCATGCGGTTATCGCGCGAGGGACTTATGAGCGTATTCATCGAAGCCGGCGCGATATTGCTGCCGGCCGGCTGCGGTCCATGCAACGATGCGGTCGTCGGTCCGCTGCACAACGGCGAAGTTTCGATATCGACGGCGGCGAACAACAATGCCGGGCGCTTCGGCGCGAAAGATGCGCAACTCTATCTTGGCAGCCCCGCCACCGTTGCCGCATCCGCCCTCGCCGGCAGAATCACGGACGCGCGATCACTTACTTCCTGAGCCGCAGGTAGATTTCGGGCAGCTTGTTCGGCAGGCTGTTGATGTGATCGAGGACCAGGTAATGACCGCGCCCGAATATCTGCGGCAGATACTGGTTGGCCATGGTGTCTACCGTGATGCAGAACGGATGCACGCCGGCGGCCATCGCCTCCTTCACCGCCATGCGCGTGTCTTCGTGCAGGTAACGCCGGTCGCCGCCGTCGTCGTAATCCTCGGGACGGCCGTCCGACAGAATCAACAATAGCCGCCGCCGGCTCTCCACCCCGTTGAAGCGCGCCGTCGCGTGGCGGATTGCCGCGCCCATGCGCGTCGCGAGCCGTCCGGACATGCCGCCGATCACGCTCTTGATCTGGGTGGTGAGCGGTTCGTCGAAATCTTTGATCGTGTAGTAGCTCACGTTGTCGCGATACTTCGAGCAGAAACCCGCAATCGAGTAGGCGTCGCCGACTTCTTCCATGCTTTCCGCGAACAGCAGCACGCCGGCGCGTATGCGATCGACCAAGCGCCCGCCGCCTTCGGGCAGATGCTGCATGATAGAAGTGGACATGTCGGCGAGCAGCGTGACCGACACGTCGCGCTGCTTGATCTCGCGCCGCCGGTAAATCGCCGGCTGCGGCGACATGCCCGCGCGCTGCTCGGACACATAGCTGACCACCGCGTTCAGATCGATGTCGTCGCCGTCGAACTGGCGCACCTTGGGCGCCAGGCGCGTGGGCTTCTGCGCCTGGATCGCTTTCTTCAAACGTTTCAACGCCAGCGCATATTGGTTCTCGAGTCGGTTGGCTTCGGCGAGGTTCGCTTCCGCGAGCGGCTTTTCCTGCACCCAGCTCCAGTTGCGCTTGTAGCGGCCTTCCCGGTAATCCCACTCGGGATAGGGTTTGCCTTTGTCG